>NZ_JRJB01000007.1:0-133799 GCF_000760615.1 Lactobacillus sp. wkB10
TAACCATGCCGAACACAGCAGTTAAGCTTCTTCACGCCGAGAGTAGTTGGTGGGAGACTGCCTGCGAGGGTAGGACGCTGCCGTGCTTTTTAGCAATCCGGCTTAGCTCAGTTGGTAGAGCGCTTGACTGTTAATCAAGATGTCGTCAGTTCGAGTCTGACAGCCGGAGTTTAAATTGGAGTGTTGTCCGAGTGGCTTAAGGAGCATGATTGGAAATCATGTATATGGGTTAATCCTGTATCGAGAGTTCAAATCTCTCACACTCCGTAAATAAAAGCTCATAACAATTGATGTTATGAGCTTTTTACTTATCTATGTTCGCCAAAAGTTCGCCATGCTTCTAAATTTCATCAAGTATCTTTACAATTTGTTGATCAGATTTTTGTTTCAGCTCATCAAGCATGTATGCATAAACACCTGCCGTAATACTCATATTTGCGTGCCCTAAGCGTTTAGAAATAGAATATAGGTCAACTCCCTTAAATAATAATAAAGCCACGTGAGTGTGCCGTAAGCTGTGAAAATGGAAGCCTTTTTTATTTATACCGATTTTTGCTAAATGTTGTCGCAAAGTTTTATTTACGGCATTTGAAGTAGGAATGGTTCCTCTATTGTCGATAAAAATTCTTTCATGATTATTTACTTTTAATTTGCTTAAAATATCGAGTAATTTTTGATCAACTTTAATTATTCTGGTTGAAGAAATATTTTTTGTGCTCTTGTTAATTTCATTTGAGTCATAATTTACAATATTTTTATTATCGTAATCCCATGACTTATTTATTGTTATTGTTTTATTTTTAAAATCAATATCATGCCATGTTAAGACTTTTATTTCACCAGGACGCATTCCAGTATAGATAATGGTTAATAACATGTATCTGCTGGTGTAACGAGTATTTAAACCGTTTAGTAATGACTCTTTTAATTTTTGAACTTGCTTAAAGTTTAGATAGTCTATTTTACGTGTACGTTCAGAATTCCACGTTAGGTTAATTCTATCTGTAAAATTGGCTGATATTAATCCTTCACTGATTGCATCTTTGACACAGCTACGAATTGTACCATTTGTTTTTTGAACAGTTACTTTAGCATGTGTTTTTCCATATGAGTTAAAAAAGTCTTGATAACGTGCCCTGGTCATTTTAGACAGCTTTATATTGCCAAAATTTTCTTTAATAAGATCATAGGCTCTACGATAACGCCTTTTAGTGCTATTAGATTTTCCAGGCGCTTTATAGCGGTTATACCACTCGTCAAAGTAATCAGCAAAAGTTGGATCTTGATCCGATATTAAATTTTTATCTTTGGCTACTTCAAATTCATTAGCCCATTTTTTAGCCTGCATTTTGGTAGCAAAGCCGCTTTTAGTCTTATATTTACGATTATTTTGCTCATCATACCAAGATACCTGAGCTTGCCAAGATTTACCACGCTTTTTTATATAAGCCATTTTAAATTTTATCTCCTATGCTATAATAGGGTATGCAAAAGGGCATAACCCTGTTGTATTTGTGATACTTCTAAGAAATTACTATTCGAACTGAAATTTCTTAGAAGTTTTTTGTTTCCAAATATTTAAATTTTATTTTTTTGTCAAGCCTATTAATTCTAAATTAGATAATATAACTTCTCCAGCAGTTAAATCAGCCGTTACTTTGCTGACTTGGCCGCTTTCAGTGTCTGTGCCTAATATTTCGTTCAAATCATCATCTGATCCATCAGAAATCAAATTACCACTTCCTTTTATTGGCCTTATGACGTATCTGCCAGGTTTAATATCACGTCCTACTAGCCATATGCCAGCACTAATTTGTGTTTTATAAGTATATTTATCTGGAGTTGGGGTGAAGCTTGTAGACTCTATCCCGTCTAAATTAATTTTGTCACCCTTTACCAAGTTTGTAGTAAATGAAGTTACCTGGTCGCTATTCACATCGTTGCCCAAAATAACGTTAATTGTAGCATCACTATTAGATAGATTGCCACTTCCTTGAATAGCTTTTATAACGTATCTGCCAGGTTTAATATCTCTACCCACCTTATATTTACCTGCGCTTAAAGTAACTGCTTTAGCTGTGTTTTTTTCAGGTTCGGGTTTGGAAGCCTTTTTGGTATTGGAAACTGAAATCTTTTTCTTCTTTTTTTTAACAGATTTTCTAACATTTTTTGGTTTTTTTGAATGATGAGCGGTAGTATTGTATGCTTCATCATGTTTTTCGGCATCATTTGAAGCTGATACAAAGAAACCGCAAATTAAAACTAGTATTAAACCCCATACCCACCAACGTTTCACTAATAGTTTCTTTGGTGGCTTTTTGCTTTGTCTTAATGCCTCTTTATAATCTTTGCTTTTTTTTAACTTTCTGTCACTAATAATCATGTAAATAATAAATATTATTAGTGCAATTATCCATAATAATTCCATTTGCATTCTCCTATTATACTTTTAACAATACATTTACAATTTACCATTTTTATAAACGACTTAAAAGATTAAAATGGCATATGTTTTTCATTCCTACTTAACATCGTATTCCACATGGACAACTTTACCTAGAATTTTTCCAGGCTTATCTTTATTTAAAACGATCGGATCATAGGCATTATTTTCAGGAATTAATATTACTTCATTACCAGCAAATTTAACTCGTTTAATCGTTGCTTCATCATCTATTAGAACAGCTGCTAAATCACCATTTTCAACAGTAGGTTGTCTTACCAATGTTACTAATGATCCGTCTGGAATTAAAGGCTGCATGGAATTTCCTTGGCAATATAGCATAAATAACTTATTAGAAGGGACATGGTCAAATGTCAGATCACGATAGCCTACAACATTTTGTTCTGCAAAAATTGGCTCACCACAGGCAATATTGCCCAAAATTGGTACTCTAACTTGATAATTATGTGGTTTGACTTGAGTATGCTTTTTAAATTCCTGATCGTTAGCTGGCTGAAGTGGACTTTCGCCTATTGGATAAGAGTGCAAAATTTTAGATAGAGCATCCTTTGTATTCTCATGAACTGTATATTGCGCTTCGTGAAAATTATTAATAGTTTTATTAACTTTGTCAGTCGGATCATTAATTAGATCATCTACAGAGCAATGTAATACACTTGCTACTTTTTCCAAATTTTCAACACTTGGACGCTGCTTTTTCCATTTATAAATGGCATTTTTCCCTAAATGAGCTTGGTCATTTAATTGCAAAAGGCTTAATCCGTGTTGTTTAGCCAACATTTTAATATTATCTATAAGCGACATGTTTATCTCTCCAAAATCTAGACAATCGTCTTGACATATTTAGACAAATGGCTTATTATTAAATCATCAAGTAATTAAGCAAGAAAAAACAAGCCTATCAATTTATATTTTTGGCCTTTAATTGATAAAGCGAACTTTTTCTTTTATTTGTCATACGTTAATTATAGACAATTGTCTAAATTAATGCAAGAACTTGATGAAGAAATAACAAAAAAGAAGGTGAAATGGATGTTTGATCAGTCTTTAGAAGAAAACGCTAAAAAGTGTGAAATTAGATTTAAAGTTGCCTTATTAGAGCATCAGATTAATCAACGCGAGATGGCTACTAAGCTAGGCACCGGACCGCAACAGATTAATCGAGCTATTAAGGGCGATACCTCTCCTATGTCTAAAAAGCTTAGAAAAAAGATGCAAAAAATCTTAGGTATCACTGACTAAATGAAAGGAAGTGATTATGTAATGGCAAATGTAATAGATTTACCAATACCAGTTGAAACTTTGACTGGTGTAGTCGACCAAATAATGGAAAAACGGGGCTACGTTCCCGCAAAGTCTTTGGCTGGTAGAACTATCAAAATGAAAGAATTTTCCGAGAAGTATTGTGGTAAGAAAGCTCCAAACTGGATTAGGTTATTCATTTTTGATGAATTTCCAGAAGTTAACGTGAAAAACGGTGGATGGGTGGTTAATCCAAGGAGAACGGAAGAGGGCAGCAAAACTATTATTTTTGAAAAACCTGCAGCTGAATGGATGGAAAAGCATCGCAATGACATTGACTGGAATGCAAAACTACCCCAATAAGGAAATTAAACAAAAAGAAAAGCCATCCTAAAGGATGGTTAATAAATTGAATTACCTTGTGAAATACCAGCTGAATTTAATTTTTGTGAAATAGAAGAAGTGATAGGTTTATTGCTTTCTTTCAAAGCATTCATCTCCTTCTTAGCTTCTCCGCTAACAGGATCAAACTTAAACTTAAGATTATCCTTAATGAACGATTTTCCACTATAACCCTTTGCTGCTTCAATTGCAGGTTTTATTTCTAAATTATAAGAGTTTATCAATTCTCTAAAAGCTGTATTCAATTATGTTAACGCTAAGGCTTTTTATCCTTAGCTTCTACTAGTTTTCTAGCAGTTCAGCATATATCTTCAACTCAAATGAGTTGCCGAGCGCTCGTGGGATATTGTCCTATGCGTTGCACCTTCAATTAAGCTTGGCTCAGGGTTGCCATATCCAAAAGACTTAGGTTTTCCCTGAATTCACTCGGTTCACATGATATATCACTATATCAAGGGGCAATTCACTATAAGTATATAGCACTATATATAGTGCTTTCAAGAAAAAGGCATACTAAATGTGGAATAAAATTCAAGAAATCATGGAAGCTAAAAAGATTAGCATTTATAAATTGTCAAAGCTAACAGGATTACCATGGAGCACTATTGCGAACTATAAAAATGGCTCTGAAATGTCATTTAAAAATGCTTGCAAAATTGCTGATGCGTTGGAGATTAGTTTAGACACACTTAGAAAGGAAGTGAAGGCAAATAAGAGAAAAAATTCTAATTAAAATTCATGTAAAGGAGCTAAACAAAGGAATTTTTGAATGAGGAAAAAATTATGGAAAGGATATTAGAAGAATGGCAGCACATATTATACGCAGGTTTCGGCACTTGTCCGAAAAGCAAAGGATTGTTAATCGTGTCATTGCTAGTAGCAATTGCTGGGCTGGGATTAATGATCTACGTCCTAAGTTTACCGCCCTTTCTGCCAGGGACAATTTGACACACAAAAAAGCCCGATAGCGATCGGACCTTAAGTTAATAAAGAATACTAAGGAGATTATAGCACATTATGGAGTGTATTGGAACAGAAGCTAATGGTGGCTTAGCTACCTATGGTGAATATGGCTGTGACTACAGCACTGCAAGAGACTTTGTGGTTGCACAAGCCTTTTTAATGAACGACCTTAAAAAGTTTACTGAAACAGTTGGCTATTCACCACAAAATCCACGGGGAATGCGAACATACGAGGACATGTTGGAAGATTTTGCATCCTGGTGGGATGACCCCGATGGAGAATGGTGGTACGACGTAGCAATGTTCTACTTTGACGGGCATGAATTGACTGACAAAGAAAGAGAGGCGCTTTAATGATGGCTGAGAGTGAAGAATTAAAAAAAGGACAAGAAATAATTGCACTAGGGAGTAAGCAATATGGCATTGCCTTTACTCCTGCAAAAATAGATTTTCCTGAATACGAAAAAATGAAGAGCAGTGTTGATGCAATTAATTCTGAGTTTACCAAGTATGACGTAGACACAAACAATTTTAAATCAGCAAAAGAAGCAAGAGCTAGGCTTAATAAACTAAGCAAAGCGCTAAATGACAAGAAGATAACGATTGTTAAAGAAGCCGACAAGCCAGTATTGATCTTCAAAAAGCAAATTAAAAACCTACTGGATGAAATAGGTCAGGCTTCCGACCACATCGGAGATCAGATCAAAGTGTTTGAAGAGAACGCTAAAAAACAACGTGAGGCCAATATTAATGTTGATATTGATAAGCGTTGTAATCAAGCTGGAGTTGATCCAGCAAAGATTGAAATTAATCCAAAATGGTACAACAAGTCGGAGTCTTATGCAACGTTCGAAAAAGAAATCAATCAGCAAATTAATATTTTAATCAAAGAAAAAAAGCAAAAGACAGAAAACATTAAAGTTGTCTCTGCTAAAGCGGATGAATTAGGGCTACCTTATCAACATTGGGTTGAGCAGTTAAATAATTCCTCTCTAAGCAATGTTTTAAGCGAAATGGATAATTATGCCAAAGAAGTCGAAAAAGCCGCTGAACGTGAGAAAAAGCCTAAACCCGAGGCAAACAAAAACATTGTTGAGAAGAACGGTAAAGCTATTGATAAGAACACTGGTGAAGTTATAGCTGACTATCACATAGCCTACCTGATTACTAAAAAGGCAAGAATTAAGCTAGGCGGTACTAACTATCAATTTAACCAATTATTGCAATATCTGAAAGACATGGGATTCAAAATTGAGAAGGTGAACTAATGGAGTTTATCGGAGATGAACAGAGCCGTGCTACTTGGAATCAGCATTTTATTCAGGTTAAAAGCAAGATAAAACAGCCTAGAAGGACACACACAGTTAAAGTTGTGACGCAAAAGGGCAGGAATTACAGTTACAAGTATGCTGATTTAGCAGACGTAGACAAAGCTGTAATGGACGCTTGTCGACTAGTTAAGGACAAAGATGGCAATACAGCGTTTGCATACTACTTCGACATAGAAAACAGTAGCCAGGGCGTGTGTGTGCAGACAGTTATGGTAGACACATCAGGTGCTCAAATGATAACAGATAAGGTCTGGTTCAGCAATTCCAAAAGCGAAGATGCACAAAAGACAGCGAGTTTAATAAGCTACGCAAAGAGATATAGCTTAAGTGCTGCTTTCGGAATAGCAAGTGAAGATGACGATGATGCGCAGAGCCTTAAACCACAAGATACACGTAAGCGGGTATTAACTCTGGATAAAGACGAACTAGATAGGTTCCAAGTCGATGTTTATGGCAAAAAGCTTTATCTAAAAGATATTTGGCAAGATTACATAGAAGGTGAAGACCCTGAAACAATGCACTGGCTAATGGCACAGAAGGATCCTCAGACATTGCAGGCTATTAAACAGTTGCTGGATCAATATAATCTTAAAAAGCGGATTCAGGAAGTTAAGTACAAAAATTTAAAAAAACCTGAAGACGAGAAGAAAAAAATTGATGAAAAAGAAACTGGCACAAAAAAGGAAAATGAGAAAGAAAAAAATGATGAAATTAAGAAACTAGTTGACGGTGATACTACTGATGACGAAACCCAGACACTTAATCTTTTTTAGGAGTTAAAAAATGGCAAAAATAATTAAAAAAGGTAACAAGAATTTTACCATTACTTCAAATAAAGCAATTAGGGATAGTCGCTTAACATGGGAAGCTAGAGGCGTTTTCAACTACCTATGGTCACAAGCAGACGAGTGGACTTATAGAGCTAAGGAAGTAGCCACTCATTCGCCACAAGGAATCGACAAGTTGAATAAGTGCCTCAAGGAACTTGAGAAGTATGGCTATCTTGAAAGAAAGCGCAGTAGAGAAGGTGGAATGCTTAAAGAAAGCATATGGACTCTAACAGATTCACCTAAGTTGGATTTACCAATACAGGTGAAACCTAAACAGGCAAAACCTATATTGGCAAAACCTAAACAGGCAAATCCAAGACTAAGAAATACTAATAGTAAGAAACAACAAGTAGAAGAAACAACAAGTAAAAGAAATAATGGTTCAGCTGAAGCAGAACCTAGCACTATCCACAAAGATGTCATTGATTATCTAAACGAAAAGATAGGTGCTAGATACAAGGCTAGTTCTGCTATCAACAAAAGGCTGATTGATGCACGAGTCAAAGAGGGATACAAGTTAGACGACTTCAAGCGAGTAATAGACAACAAGGTGGCTAGTTGGTCACATGATCAAAAGATGAGCAAGTACCTGCGACCACAGACGTTATTCGGGACAAAGTTTGAAAGCTACTTGAACGAGCGAGCGCCTAATGTGCCAGCACATGCAGACTTTGGAGCAGAAGCTTACGCAAACGGGACAATGGATGGTGTGGATGAAGATGACCTACCCTTTTAGGCAATTGGAGGAGCTATGAAAATAAATGGCAAAGCAGTAAATATAATTGCACATCGCACAAGAAAAACTGATCAGATTTGTCCTAAACACCATGTGCACCTGGTTTACTTAGACGGCTTTAAAAAAATGAAACCGTTCTGCGAACAGTGTCAATACGAGAAAAATCAGGCGCAGATAAAAAAGATGGCTCAAAACCTGAAGATAAACCAAACTAAAGGCTATCTTAAGCGGCAATCGTTAGTCGATCGGGATGAAGTATTTGATTATACATTTGATAATTTCAAGGCTAAAGCTGGTTCAGTTGAGCGCCAAGCTAAGCAAGGCGCAAGAATGATTGCTGGCGAATATCTCAAATACCCAGATAAGAAGGGCAACAGCCTGCTGTATGGCAATGCAGGTGCAGGAAAAACGCATCTGGCAATGGCTATCCTTAACGCAGTTAATGACAATTCTGATCCAATGGTGAGATGTCTATTTATCAGCGTAAACAAGCTAATTCGGGAAATGAAGAACTGGTTCCAGGATAAAACAGGAATATGGTCACCTAAGCATGTAACCGATGTAGTCAGCAAGGCTAATCTAGTTGTCCTAGACGACTTGGGAGCTGAGAGTGCTAACAATATGGCTACCAGCTTTGTGCAGGACACGATATTTGATATTTACGAAAGTAACCAACGGATCATAACAACAACTAACTTGAGTTTAGATGAGTTGTATAGAACCTATCACTCGAGGCTAGTAAGCAGGATGCAAGAGAGCGATAGACGGAAGGTTATTGACTTTTCAAAAATAGCTGATAAAAGGCCACGAATATGACTAATAAGAAAATAGAAAAAGCTAGTGACTGGGACACTATCTACAACAGGATGTTCCAGAAACGAGCAGTAGAGAGATTTAATTATGACGTTGCTAATGGTATTGGAGCGTTTGACAAACAAGAGAAAAAACAGCTAGAAAAGCTACACCAGTTTTTCGTAAATTTAGAGAAAGAAAGTGACAGTAATGCAGGACGTTCAGTTATTTACATTTAACGGAACAGAGGTAATAGACAGTCGTGATGTGGCCAATATGATTGGCAAGTCACATGCTCATCTGAGCAGAGACATCGACAGATATATCAGAGATATAGATGATAAGGAGCCCGATCCAAAATTGGATTCGGCTCGCAAAGCCAATAACAGCAGTGGTTCGGCTGATTTTTTCATTAAGTCAACGTATACCGATAAAAACAATCAAATAAGACCGTGCTATTTGTTGACTAAACAAGGTTGCGAATTTGTCGCAAACAAGCTTACTGGTAAAAAGGGCAATCAATTTACAGCAGAATATGTGACGCTATTTAATCGCATGAGGCAAAGAGAGGATAGCCGAATTGAGATGGTTTATAAAGAGTGGAATATCCCGACTACCTTTGCAGGTGCTCTAAAGTTAGCTACCGAACAAGCAGAGCAACTAGAAAAGCAGAAGCCCAAGGTCGATTATTTCAATTCACAAATGAGGAACCCAGGTTTGATGACTACAACAGAAATCGCTAAAGATTACGGCTGGAGTGCTGCCAAACTTAATCAGGAATTGCATAAGCGTGGCATTATCTACCAACAAGGCAGTGGCCACCGCAAAGTATGGGTAGTATATCGTGACTACGCCAATAGAGGCTACACACAATATGAGCCATTTACTTATCAGAATGGCGGTAAACAGGGAATGCACAACAATCTCAAGTGGACGCAAAAAGGTAAAAAGTTTATCTACGACCTACTGGCAAAAGATGGTATCAGGCCAACACTAGAACAAATGGACTTAATGGAGGATTAAAAATGTCTGTAAAAGTTTTCAACAATACAAAACATAAATGGTTAAGTGAGATTAGACAACACATGATTTCAGAACGACTAGAAGCTGTTTTTCTGAAAAGAAAAAGTAATGGTTACTCGTTTAGCAATTATAACGAGGCTAAGAAATGGGTAGATAAGCTTAAAAATAATGGCTACAAAGATTATTCAAATGATGACTGGCTATTTTATGAGGAAGATAAATTGATAAGCAAAAATATGTAGAGGTATAAAAATGAGAATTAAAGAATTGTGCAAAGAAAAAAACGTTAGCCAAGAAGAGTTGGCCAAATTATTTGGAGTAGATGTTGATGAATTTTGCCAGCTCCAAAATAACTATGAAAATCGTGGATTTGATCAAAGGCAATTAGAAAAAATTGCAATGCACTTGGGTGTAACAGCTACCTATCTAAAAGGAAATACCCCATATGTTAGCAAGGAAGAACGTGAATATCGAAAAAAACTAAAACAGATGGCCCAGTCTCAACTTGACATGACTGAATATAATTTTCATCCAAGTAATAATCTGGATTCTGGTTATGGTGTAACAGTATCTGTAACGGCACAGCTTTGTATTGCTGCAAACCTTGTAACGCTAATTGAAAGAGCTGAAGACCTGAGCGATAAAATCAGTGAGCTAGATAACACGCTATATAGCTTAGGCATGGCAGTTAGCAGTCATCCTTAAATAGAGGCAAAGAAAAATGAACAGGCTAAAAGAACTTAGAAATCAAAGGAAATTGACCCTTGATGATATAGAAGAAAAAACTGGAATAAAGCGAGGTACATATAGTAATTACGAGAATGGCAAGACTGAGCCAAAGCTAAAAGTGTGGCAAAAGCTGGCAGACTTTTTCAATGTATCAGTCACATACCTACAGGGATTTGAAACACAAGTACCTAATAGACTAAGAGAATTAAGAAGAAGTCATGGATTAACTTTAAAAGATACAGCTGAAAAAGTAAAAGAAAAAGAAGCCTTAATTATCACAGCTGATGCTTTAGCCAAGTACGAAAGAGGGGATAGAGAACCCAAAATTGAAACATGGCAAAAATTGGCAGACTACTTCGGCACATCAGTTTCTTATATCCGAGGCGATTTAGATACAGAATATCTAGAAAAAATAGTTGAGTTGTTGATGCTTATTAATTTTCCAAATGTATGCTTAAAGTATCGAAAAAATGAATTGAATGATTCATATAAACCATTTTTCACCATCTCTATTACTAGTCAAATTATTAAGTTATTAGGATATGACTCGAGAGAAAAATTCCAAGAAATTTATAAAAAAGCAATGAGGCTAGGTGATAATCCTGAAAATAGTATTGAAGTAAAAGCGTACAAGGAACCATTTTTAAAAATTTTAACTACGTCAAAAGAAATCACGAATCATTTACTTAAAGAATATGAAAAATTAGAGGAGAAACAAAAATGAACGGCAAGAAAATAACATTTAACGGTGACTTAGACAACTTTAAAACTAAGGATAAGGGTGTCACAATTCAGATTAAAACAACGACAGATCACCTTTCGCTAGACAAGCTTAACGACATTGCAGACGGTCAGATCACTGTGTATCTCGAGTCCAGCCAACTGGAACTGATTGAAGAACTGGACGGTGAGTTTGAAGTTAGCGATATAGCAATGCTAGACAAGTTGCACAGGATAGATGCTAATGGTCAACGAGAGACCAAATACACGGTAACAACTAAAGATGGCAGTGTTTACGGCTTAACTGAGGACCTATTCGAGAGTCTCAATCAGCAAATGCCGGATGAGCCTGAAGAGCCAGTGGATAATGGCATTGATGATGTCCCAGCAGATAGCAACTTTGAACCCGAAGACGATAACAAAGATGACGGAGAAAAGATGGATCTGTTTGAAGTTAACCCTGAGACTAAAAAGATAGAGCAGGTTACAGAATAGAGGCAAAAAATGTGTGAATATTGCGAAGGGAAATATGGCTCAGAACTTCTTATAAAAGGGAATGAATCTGTATTTATTGATGTGTCAAAAACCAGATTAGAGTTAGTTAAGGCAACTAGAGACGGATATGGACTAGTTACTTTCGATAGTCAAAAGATTAACTATTGCCCAGTTTGTGGCAGGAAGTTGAATAAGGATAATTGATGAAGCAACAAAAGTATTGCTCAACATGTGAGAAAAAAATTAATGGGCAAAGCGAAGATTATATCTCCATAAAAAGCCTACATGAAGGCAGTATAAACTTCTGCAATATTGATTGCATGTTCGAATACATGAAAGTACATAACGAGTATTTATTAATTGGCAAGAAAATGGAGGATTTAAATGGCAAGAGCAGTATATCGGAAGAATAAGTATGGCAAGGTTACCTATGTGGGGCATGTGCCACCGCAATATAAGTTAAAGGACAACGAGTTCTTTCAAAAATTGCCGAATGAAAGGCATGATTGATGAAGATACTAGATGCATGTTGTGGCTCTAAGATGTTCTGGTACAACAAGCATGAGCCACATACGACATATATCGACAATCGAAGTGAAAAGGATCAGGTCAAGGATCGTCAATATATCAGGGATATAGTTATCAGTCCTGACATCATTGCAGATTTTAGGAAGCTGCCTTTCAAAGATGATGAGTTTGACCTAGTAGTCTTTGATCCACCACATTTAATCCACGCAGGTGAAAACAGCTGGCTAAAACTTAAATATGGGTGCCTTCCTAAAGACTGGTCAACTTACATTAAGGCAGGATTTGACGAGTGCATGAGAGTTTTAAAGCCAACAGGAACTTTGCTTTTCAAATGGTCTAATAATCAAATTCCTTTTAACAAAGTTCTTAACGTGATTGATCAAAAACCTATTTTGGGAGACCGCAGAGGTACTACAAGGTGGTCTGTGTTTATCAAAGGAGCAGAAAATGGACAAAGCAATGACAAAAAACAAAATTAAAAAGAATGTAATTACTTTTGATAATACGAAGGGCGAAGGCTGTGCTATTAATCTTGACGATTTTGATTATGCAGAAATTGTTCAAATTAAAACAAGCGATATTTTTACAGTTGAAATCTGGAATGATCAGGGCTACTTAATTGGCGATTACATAGTAACAAGCGATGTGGCAGAAAAAATCAATAGTGCGCTTGAAAAAGTTAAAAAGAAGAAAGAAGAAGGAAGAGATAAAAATGAAAATGCTAATTGATAGTAATGGTGTCTTTTGCTTTTCTCAAAGGGCAATTAAATTAATGTGCAAATACAAAAATTTAAACTATGACGACAATGAAAGTAATGATTTATTTGAAATAGCTTGTAACCCTAAAATCAGATTTGATAAAGATGCAATAAAAGCAGTAGAAAAACTTGGTATTACAGCCAACGCAGACGGTAGCAAAATTGTAGTTGCTGAAATTCCAGATGGCTATGATTATAGAATTATTGTTCCAGATACTGGGGGAGAAGACCTATATTTTAGCAAAAGCAAAATACATTTATACAACTCCGAGCCAGAATATGATGATGAAGAACAAGAGATTGATTATTATTAAAAGAAAGAGTTAAAAAGATGATTAACAGAGTTGTATTAACTGGTAGGTTGACTAAAGACCCTGAATTGAGAACAACACAGAGTGGGCTATCTGTAGTTGCATTTAACTTGGCAGTTGATCGGCAATACAGCAATTCCCAAGGTAAAAGAGATACTGACTTTATCAGCTGTGTCATTTGGCGCAAAGCAGCAGAAAATTTCTGTAATTTTACGTCTAAAGGTTCACTTGTTGGTATAGATGGCCGAATTCAAACCAGAAGCTATGAAAACAAAAATGGCCAGAAAGTATATGTAACAGAAATAGTTGTTGACAGTTTTTCACTTTTAGAGTCGAAAAAGGATAGGTTGGCAAACAATAACAGTAGTAATGAAAGCCAAGCACCTGATCCATTTGCTGAATCGGGAGACTCAATTGATATTTCGGATGACGATTTACCGTTTTAGGAGGGATGCAAGATGAGCGAAACTGTTAAATTTAGGGGAAGCTCTAATGACGGTGTTATCAGAATGTACGAAAAGCAAATATCAGATATCACTGGTTTAAATATTGATATTCAAAATAAAAAAATTGTAGTTTACACAATAAAAATTAAAAACCGAATTTACTACATTAATAAAGATGTTTTTTTTGAAACTTTAGACAAACTGAAAAACCTGAATTTACACGATATTAATTTTAGTTGAGGTAAAAAATGAAGGCATATTTAATTGACTATTTGGATAGAGATTTTCAGGACTTTGTTTTTGCTAAAACAAAAGAAAGTGCTGAACAAAAGTTTTTAGGAGGGAAAAGTGCGTTTGGCAGTAAGCTTAAATATCCTGATGAATCTAACATTCGAATTGAAAGATGTAAGAAATTAGATAACTGCGAAAAGTTATCAAAGTTGCAAATGGCTGAAAAATTAATTACTGACTTCGGCTGGTGCTGGAAAACCGATGGCAATGAGTATGACCAAATTAATTTTGACAAACAAAAATTTGAGAGAGACTGGGACGATCGCTATTGGGGAATAGCTTAGGAGATACAAAAATGGATGAAACAGAAGCATTTTTAGTCAAATCAATAATAACATTTAAGCAATTGCTGCTATCTGTAGAAGGCTGGAAAAATGGTAAGGATAAGCCTATGGCGCCAAAGAGTGAATTGCCAGACTGCATTAAGAAAAGAGTGATTTGGGTTAGAAACAATCTCATGGATATCGATGATGTAACTTTTATTGATTGTATGCAAATAGCATTACCTAGTCCCGTTAATGAAAACAAGCTCAAAAAAGAATATCGCGACCTTTGGCTTCCAATGGGTGATGATTATAAGCAATATTGTCACCATTTCAATGCAAGATTGCTTAATATTCTAGGACAAGCAGTTGCGGTGGCATTAATATATGGTCTTAATGACGATTCTGAAGGGGATGAAAAATGAAAGGAGGCTAATTAATGCAGAGCGATAAGTTAAACTATCACAGCTTGGTATTTGGCATTCTGGGTGATCCACAAGGTAAGGCTAGGCCGAGATTTGCTCGCAGGGGTAAGCTTGTTAGTACATACACGCCACAAGTGACTCAAAAATATGAAGAACTGATTAGATTCAGCGCTTTAAAAGTAAGACAGAAGAATGGCATAACTAAGCCTATTTCGGGAGACATAATATTAAACATCAGGGCATACTTCAAGATTCCAAAGACCTATTCTAAAAAGCGCAAAGAAAGATGCCTTAATGGGGAAGAGAGACCGAGCAAGAAGCCTGACAGCGACAATATCGCAAAAATTATCCTGGACGGCTTGAATCCAAAGATGAAAGTGGATCATGTGCAGCACAAGGCTGTATGTGTGCATGAGGGGCTATACCGTGACGATAAGCAGGTGGTGTCGCTCAAGGTGGATAAGTATTACTCAGACAAGCCAAGGGTAGAGATTACAGCAATTTGGAGTGATGAAAGTGGCTGACATACCTTACGATATTATTCATAAAATAGAAGCTAAATATGGCACGCTAGCAATACCAGATGATAATCCGTTAATGATAAAGTTGCACAAAGCAACAGGTGCAGAGCCACGGCTAAAAATGAAGACAAGTGCAACGGGCCAGCAGTTCACACCGCACTATTACGATGATGAAGTTATCAGGCTGACTAAGATGGGCTATTCTGTAGGTGAGATTGCCGAAAAGTTATGTCATGCCAGGTCAACAATAAACAGAATATTGCTATACTACAGAGTTAAACCAAGGGCCTCTTTCAAAGGAAAATATGATGATGTTTATATTGTTGATTTAAGCAATTTGAAATATTGGGGAATTGTTGCTAGAAATATTGAAGAAGCAAAAAGAAGGACTCACGGTGAATTTAACGCCAAAAAATATCATTGGTGCGATATTAAGCCCGGTGAAAAGTTTATGATAGCTGGAAATGACACTGAAGTATTTGTAAAAAAGTAGGTTTGAAAGTAATGATTGGAGTTGTCGAATTGAGCTTATTTAAAAAATCAAAAATCGATAAAGCTAAAACAATACAGAATGTTAGGGACTTCTTTGAAGATGACTTCAAGCATTATCTCAACCTTGCCAATAAGCATTTAAGTGATATCTCTAGCCCCACACTAGATGATAATGGTATTACAGTACATGATGGACTCAACCATCAGGATGAGCGGATGGCGGTAAACATTGACGCTCAAAATGTTGTTAAAGCTGTGGATCACACTATCAGTAGTTGCAGCTATCCAAACAGCATTATCTTGTATCTTTATTTTATTCAGAAAATTTCAAACGATAATATTGCTAAAAGGCTGGGCTATCAAAATACTAGGTTCCATGAAATAAAAAATGATGCGTTAGTAGAATTTGCCGAAAGGTTTGATTATTGGAGGCAGGAAGACAGCACTGATATTGAAGATTTACGCAGTTTTGAAGATTTAGAAACTGTGAGCGAAAAATAAAAAAGCGGAGTTTTAGCGGACATTTAGCGGAGTAATAGCGGACAAAGAGCGGAGGTCAAGCGGAGTGTTTTCGTTATATTATGGTAATGTCGAAAGATTAGGAGAAATAAGCTAATGGATAATTTTAGTGATGAATTAGTTAAAAGTCTGACAAATCTAATTAAAGATCATGACAGGAAATTATTAATTTCAAGTATTGCTGAAAAGCAAAAGAGGGAAAAAGAAAAATCCAACATTATGATGAATACGGATGAAATTTCTAAAAAAGTTGTTGATTTCTCAAGTACAGCAATGGATTTTTGTAAAAAAGCTTTAGAAGTACAGATGGAAGATCTAGAAGACATGGAAGATCTAGAAAACATAGATCCTTCTAGATTGTCAGCAATAACAAATCTTTATAAAGCTGTTTACAGTGCATGGTTTAATTAGTATTCGTCCGAAACGACGTTAAACTAGCAACAACAATTTTTTCTTAAATTATACTCCTCCAAGAGTTGCGGTAATGGTTGTAGCTGAGTTCGAGTCTCAACACCGCAATAGCAATAAGCAACTTTCCAACGCGTGCAATTATCAAATGGGAATTCAAGATAAGACGGCATGTGCATTATATGGCACGATGAGTCTTACACTTATTGCAATATAGGGACGTGGCAGTAATGTAACTGCATGTGGCGATCGCATAACACAAGAAACACAAGTTTTAGGTGCAAATCCTAACGTCCCGCTAGACACGCTATAACCTTAATGCATGTTTATTTAGGATATTCATAATATGTTTTAGAGTTTAATATTAGGTATTAAGTGAGCGTGTCAGATATGGATTATTGATATGGTGGTCAATATTATTAATGCAAGGATTAGACCTATCAATAGTCCATTTTTTATGCCCTTGGTGCAAAGGTAGCATAGCGGTTTCCAAATCCGTTGATGTAGGTTCAAGACCTGCAGGACATGTATCAATAAATTTATTAAAGAAAAGAAGGACAAAAAATGAAGATAACAGTAGAAATAGAGCCTAATGAAATTATTGAAATGGTTGAGAAATTAAGTAAAAGTGATAAATATGCAGAGACAATTGCAAATAGAGTTGGACATTATTTTGAGGATGATTTCGTCAAGTCACCAGACAACACTAATGCGCCCAGATTTCGTATGAATTATTAACATTAAAAATAAGCATAAATAAGATTATTATGCACCTGAATAAAGGCGCTTTTTTTGTACCTGAAAATAGAAAGAAGGTGATAAGTATTGAAGGATAAACTTACGGTTAAACAGCGCAAATTTGCAGATGAATATATGATTTCAGGTAACGCAACGGAAGCAGCGATTAAAGCAGGATATAAGAAAAAATCAGCCTATTCAATAGCCGGTCAAAACTTGAAAAAACATGAAGTCATCGCCTACATCCAAAAAAGGCGGAAGTCAATTGAGAGTAAGAAGGTTGCCGACCAGAAAGAGATTTTTGAATACTTATCATCTATCATGCGTGGGGAAGAAAAAGAAAAGGTGATGACATCAAACGGCATTGTTGAAGTTCCAATCCCGGTTAAGACAAGACTTAATGCAGCAAAAGAATTGCTTAAACGTAATCCGGGAGATCCACTTATTAAGGCTCAGACAGAAAAGGCAATTGCAGAAGCTAAACTTGCTACTGCACAGGCAGAGGAAGTAGACAAGATAGTTGATTCATCGTCTAAAAAGTTTGAAAAACTGTCTGTTGATGACCTTAGAAAATTAGCACATATAGGGGATGATATTGATGAATTACAGCCATAGCGAAATACGTGCAATCGAACGCGGGGCACAAGAAGAATTAGCTAGACGTGAGTATCAATATTTCTTCGAGTTGGCAAATCCTAAATTGAAACTTTTTCCACATATAAAATACATTTGTAAAAAGCTACAAAAGATCATGGATGGTGAACAAAAGTTTTATATTGTAGAAATGCCTCCACAACACGGAAAATCGACAACTATTACCGAAACTTTTGCCAGTTATTTTCTTATGAAAAACCCTGATAAGCATGTGATGATAACGACATATTCAGAGTATCTCTATACCCAGTTTGCTGAGGCTAACAGGAGAATTTTTAGCCAATGGGCTCCTAGACTATTTGGCTTGCGGATGAGCAAAAACACATCAAAAACATTCAATATCCTTAAACATGATGGTGGATTCTACGCAACATCAATGCTTGGTGGCGCTTCTGGTATGTCAGCAGATTTATTGATAATTGATGATCCAAACAAGAACGCTGAGGAAGCATCTTCAGCAACAATAAGGAAAAAGATATGGGATGAGTGGACAATGACCTTTTATCCCAGGCTCCAAAAAGGTGGCTCCGTTATTGTCATTATGACAAGATGGCACACAGAAGATCTTGCCGGTCAATTGCTTAAAGGAAAAGCATTGCCCTGGGAAGAGATCAAACTCCCAGCAATTGCTGAAAACATCCCTGCTGGCGAAACAGATGCAATAGGCAGGCACAATGGGGATGCACTATGTCCTGAATTACATTCATTGGAAGAACTGGAAACGCATAAGCTTGACATGGGAAGTCATAAATTTGAAGCAATGTACCAACAATCACCAACATTAGAAGGTGGCAACATCTTTAAACGAGATTGGGTTAAATTTTATGTTCCTGATCGTCAAAAGATGACAGAGCTAGGTCTTACTGACAAAGATGTGGAAATACCTGAAAGGCACTTCGATGAACAGGTCCAAGCCTGGGATGCAACATTCAAGAGCAAAGAGAATGATGACTTCGTAGCTGGGCAAACGTGGGCAAGACGTGGAGCTAAACTATATCTCTTACCACACTGGTGTCATAAGCGCTTATCTTTCACACAAACATTGGATGCCATTAGAGCAATGACGCAACGATACCCACATGCTACAGCAAAGCTAGTTGAGGACAAAGCTAATGGTCCTGCTATTATCGATACTCTTAAGAAAGAGATACCTGGTATTGTTCCAGTATCGCCAGGAGCAGACAGCAAAGAGGCACGTGCTAGTTCTGTTAGTCCAATCTGGGAAGCAGGGCAGATATATGTACCGCATCCCTTGTGGATACCTGAAATTGACGATTGGCTTGAAGAAATATTCGGGTTCCCTAACATGCCACACGATGACAATGTGGACTCGATGGTTTATGCAGTGAGACGGCTGAATAAAAAATCAAATGGACCGTTTATCAGATTTTAGAAAGGAGGCAGGTCATTGTTTGGAATTGGAAAGAAAGAAAAGAAAAATAAGACTATCCGCTCTGATGGTTTGGATATGAACTCACATCTACCGTATTCGTTGTTACATTGGCGATATAGTTGGGATGAGCAGGACTATAATAAACTTAACAATCAGTACAAGCATGATGCTATTGCACGTAGAGTAGTGGCCAAGCCTGCAGAAGATGCTACTCGTAATGGCTGGCGGTTGGTTATTGCAGATGACCCAGATAAACAAGAAACATACCAGGACGCATTAGACAAGCTAAGGCTTAATGATGTACTTACTCAGCAATTAATATATCAGCGACTGCATGGGGATGGATACATCAACGTTGGCGTGAAGGAGATAAACAACGGTAGTTCTGACCTCAGAAAGCCATTAATACCAGAAAACGTAAAAGACGTGGCATTCGTTCATGCTTTCGGGCAGAATCACATTGAACAGTATCAATACAATGATGATCCAACAAGCGATAATTACAAAAAAGAGCAATCAATTACTATCCGTCCAACTCAGGCAGGATATAAAACAAATGAGCAAGGGATGCAGATACCTAATCCGGTCAATTCTAAACCTATTATATTAGACAGGAGCCGTTATTTTCATATAACGCTCGACAAATTCGAGGATGATGCAACTGGTACGTCAATCATTACTAGATGTTCAGAGCAATTAAAGGCGATGAACATAGCTCTTGAATCAACAGGCAAGATGCTTCGGGAATTTACTTTTAAAGTCATAAACAGTGACGAACTGGCAAATGAAAACGATGAAGATTTCGAGCGAGATCTTCATCGGCTGACTCAGGCAATGAATACAGAGGCAGTTGCAGTCCTTCATGGGGATGATGAATTGACAAAAGTAGCGACACCTGTTAACGGATATGACACGTTGCTTAACTTCGTCTGGCAAGAACTCAGTGCTGCATGCAACATCCCTAAGTCAGTGCTGACTGGAGAACAAGCAGGATCATTGGCAGGTGCAAGCCAGGATGTAGTTAACTACTATGACACTGTCAAGGCGATGCAAGAGTCACTGCTTAAGCCAGAAATAGAGTACATTGTCAGACTGCTGATGTATGCCGATGATATAGGAGATGGCCAGGAAGATCCAGACGATCTTGATTGGCACATTGAATTTAATCCGCTATGGTCACCAGACGATAAAACACAGTCAGAGACTTTCAACAACAATGCTAATGCTGCTTCAACTTTGGTTGGCTCTGCTATTTATGATCCTGATGAGGCAAAGCAGATACTGAATGGCATGAGCAATAACGCTATTCAGGGGATGCAAAATGTCACTAAGAATGACAGCTCTGACAAGCTGACACCAGAACAGGTCAAGGAGTACTTGGATGACATGAAGAAGGCAACTCATGGGCAAAAGACGTAATGGCTATCCGCTTAAGTTGGAACGCTGGTATGAGCGAAAAATGGATCAGCTAATCAGACAGTGGCAAAAGCAGGCTAATCAGTTTGTTGAGCTACATTTAAAGCCTTATGTAACTGGTGGCACAAAAGTATTGCATGATGCTGCTAATGACGATCCCAATTGGGCAAACTCAATTCAGCAAACCTTAAAGCTTTTTTCTTTGACAATGGATGATACGCAAGATGAAAGGACTATTGTGTCACTCGTTACTAGGTGGCTTATATCAATCAATAACTTCAGTTTGCAGAAGGCTAAGAAGTATACGGTCACTGTGGGTAAAGAAGAAGGCACAATAGCTGTTAATCCTTTGATGGGAGAAACGGTATTGAGCAATTACACTAAGGGCAAAATAGCAGAAAACACAGCTTTGATTAAGACTATGAAGCACAGGTATATTGATCAGCTAAAAACAGACATTTATCAAAATATCAATCATGGAGGTGGTGTAACAGACATATCTCATGCAATAAACTATCGGACAGGGATGTCATTACGGCATGCAACGTTGATTGCTAACGACCAGACGGGCAAAGCCTTATCACAGCTAGACGCTTATCGGAGCCAGAAGGCAGGATATACAAAGTACGTCTGGCGGTCGATGGAAGATGGACGTGTGCGTCCTAAGCATCAAAGTCTTGACGGCAAGACATTCAAATATAACGATCCTAGCGGTGGTGATAATGGACTATTACCAGGAGAGCCAATACGATGTCGTTGCTATGCCGAACCAATATAGCTGACACTCACTCGAGTGTCTTTTTTTATGCCAAGGAGGACAAAAATGGCAGATGATAACAAGAAAACTGATAAGAGTAATAACAATAATGGCAATGCAGATAGCAATACTGTTAAGCCAAGTAGTACGACAGTAGCTAGTTCGAATAATAGCAGTGGTAGCACAACACCAACATGGACTAAGCCAACACCAACCGCAAATAAAGGAGGTGAGAAGATGGCAAAAGACCCAGAAGGGATTTTTGACTACTCTAAGTGTCAGACATATACCGTTAAGAAGGGCGATACATTGTTTGATGTAGCTCAGAAGTTTGAAGTTGCATTACAACAACTACGCTATTTTAACCATTTGGACAAGGCAACATGGCGGATTAAGGAAGGACAAACATTGTATGTTCCAACCAAACCAATTCATGTGCCAACAGGTAAATAAAGATGCTGACACGGTATGATACTGCACCTATCGATAAGGTTACGCAAGACGCTCAGACAGGGTTTGTCCACATAACAGATGTGCCAATAGCTCGTGTGGGCGTCTTCCCATATCTCAAGGCAGATAGTTCTATTGAAATGGAAGCCAAACTTCCTGACGAACTCTTGAGCGATAGCACAGTTTCTAGTGCTGATAGTAAGCCTGTTACCAATGATCATCCCAAAGAGCTGGTTAATCAGCAAAATGCTTCAAAATATATGAAGGGGTTCACAGCTGATAATGCACATGTGGATAATGACACATTAAAGGTAGACATGACGATTACAGACGCTGATCTTATTTCAGAAATTAATAAGGGAAAGCAGGAGCTGTCAATTGGCTTTGAAACGGAGATTGTGCCCGAAAAAGGTGAGTACAAGGGTATTGCCTACGATTCGGTACAGAGAAATATACAGATAAATCATGTTGCTGTCGTAGAACATGGTCGTGCTGGTCACTCAGTACGGTTAATCGGTGACAGCGCAAAAATGGTTCAACAAGATGAAGTTCATAAGAAAGGACAAAGTATGGAAACAACAAAGGTGCGCTTAAATGACGCAGATGTAACAGTTGCTACTGGGGATGCAGACAAGATCATCAAGTTAGATGCTGACAATTCTGAAAAGCAAAAGCAGATAGATGACCTTAAGGCAAAAATAAAAGATTTGCAAGACCAATTAGACAAATTGCAAGGTGACGATGAAGAAACCAAGAAAAATGCTGATAAGGCACAAGCTAAAGCAGATGCGGCTGAAAAAGAGTTAGCAGACCTAAAGAAAAAGTATTCTGGGGATGCTATGGATAAAGCCGTTACTGCACGTTTGGAATTGATTAACAAAGTTAAACCTTATGTAGGGGATAGCTACGATTTTGCAGGCAAATCAGAAAAGCAATTGAAGCTTGATGCAATTAAAGCACTAGATGATTCAGTTGATTTGACCAACAAGTCTGATGACTATATTGAAGCTTATTTTGATTCAATGTGTAAGACAAACGATTCAGCACACATTAATGGATATAATGGTCCACAGCCTAATATTGGCAAAGATAGTAATGATTTAGATGAATTAAGAAATAAACGTTACAACTTTAGTAATCAATTTTAAGGAGGTAAAAAAATAATGAGTTTTGGAATACCAGACGGTAGGCTATATCACGATAATCCGCTAAGTGCAGGATCAGTTGCAGCACCTTTTGACTCAACATCAGTAAACACAGAGCATGCAGGAGCTGAAATTGCTTTTGGTGGAGCAGTTGTGATTAAGGACGGCAAAGTTATACCAGCAACAGCTGGTCCAATTTATGGTGTTGCTTTAAAGAGAACTTATGTTGATGGCGATAACTTGTTCGAAGAAACCATTGAAAATGATAGATGGAAAGTTGGAGAAACTTTAGGTGTGATTAGGGATGGAACTATATGGGTTCCAATCAGCGAAGATGTTGATCGTGGAGAAAATGCAGCGGTTGACTCTACCGGTAAGTTTAAACCAGCAACAGGAAACGATGTAGTAGTGGGTGTGTTTACTTCAGATGGTGAAAAGGATTCTACGGCAAAACTGCAAACCAGGATTCAATTCGCATCAAGCGCTCAAACAACTCCTGCAAGCACATCCGCACCTGATAAAACAGAAACTAATAGTAAATAGGAGGAACTAAATGATAAATTCAGGATTAATTAGTAGCCGAGATTTAATTTATCTTGACAAAATCGTATATAACCCGAAGAGCGCACCACTAATTGCAGACAGCTTGTTTTCATCAATTCAAATACCAGAAATTTTAAAGGAATATCACTTCCTAGTACGTGATGGTAATGCTTCTGCAGCAGAGTTTACTAATCGTATGACTGACATCCCAGAGGTTGATGAAGGCGTAACAGAGTATTCTGTACCGATTACTAAAAACGTGCTGGCGCTATCGTATACTGAGGATGAACTAAAAGAGGCTGCTGTGTTAGGTATTGACTTATTAGCAGATAAAGCTAGTTTGGTGAACCGTGGTCTTGCTGAACGTAAGGACAAAATCATTTTTAACGGCTTGGAATCAAAGGGCATTATCGGTTTAACAAATACGAATACTGATAAAACAGGCTTTCAACAGATTAATGCAGAACAAACCTTTGCCGAATTTGGCACAGATACTGAAGATGGGGCTCTCAAATTACGGAATTTTTTGAAAGATGCAATTAGCAAAATTACACACTTAGTAGGTTATGCTGATTCAAAACCAACATTGCTACTTCCACAAGCAGAAATTGATGAATTAGAGCGCCCTTTCAACAAATACAATCCAGATAAAACGGTTAGATCAATGATTGAGCCATGGTTGTCAAAGATTGTTGCTGTACCAGAACTGGAAGGCAAGTATTGGCATGCAAAGAATTCACACTTGGCTGACAGAAACAAGGACATGGGTATCTTATGTTTAACAGACCCAGATATTGCTCAGATTCCCGTTGCTTACAAGGTACAACGCCAACCAACAGAATATCATAATATGGTCACTAAGATTCCGTATAAGGAAAAGCATGGTGGTCTAGCTGTCCGTTATCCTTCTGCCTTTGTTCAATTGCTGAACATCAACTAGAGGTGCATCATGAGTGCGGATGTTAAGCCAGATGATCTCAAAAAGCTGGCACCAAGCTTAATATCAGATATCCCCGAAGAAAGCATTACTGCGTTAATTGGTAATGCTTATTTAATTGCATTGGGTGACCATTTCCCAAAAGAAGTGACAATCGATGGCGAAGGGATGCCTGTGCGGAAGATGGCAACTGAATACATGGCTCTGCACCTGGTATCGACAGAGGGTAAGTCTGGTCAGGGCATCGTGTCTGAGAAAGTAGGCTCTCTTGAGAGACACTATAGTGCTTCTGTTAACACAGACTGGCTTAATGGCTCTCCTTGGGGACAGGCATACTTGCGACTATATAAGCAGTATGGTGGCAGTAGGAAAAGCAGATATGCGGTGGTTCAGCATTGAGTCTCGAAAAAAAGGGTGACTTTGGATTTGAGAAAATCGAAAAAGAACTGAGCTACCTGAAACAAAACCAAGTAGCTGTTGGCTTCTTTGGCGAAGATGACAGTCTCTTATTAACAGTTGTTCGTGCTAACGAATATGGAGCGCACATAGTGCCGAAAAATACTAAGTATCTTTGGGTTCCATCTAGCAATGCAATTCATCGTTATGGCAAAACCGTTCGTGCAAGGGATGTTAAGGGACTGTTTGTACCTAAAGGCAAACATGTTGCATGTGTTTTTGAGAACGGCAAATCGGTAGTCTATTTCTACCTGATGTCAAAATCTGACATACCAGCAAGACCGTTCTTGAGGAAATCACTGGATGAGAACAAGAAAAAGTACGGTCGAATCATTAAAGCAGGTATAGAAGATATTCTTTACAAAAGCGGAACTGGCAAAAAACTATTATCTAAGTTAGGCATTACTGCAGTGGCAGATATTAGACAGACATTGACCAGATGGACAAAGCCAGGCAATGCTCCGCTGACAATTGCTAATAAAAAAGGACAGAACGATCCATTGACAGACACAGGTGACTTGCCAAAACGAGTTACCTGGAAGATTATCCCGACAGGAGGCAAGGATGAGTAGTTTTTATTTATCGTTTAAAGAAATGCTGAAAGACTTTGGAGTGGATATCAAAGTTTACCCGTATAAGAGCCCAGCTGATAAACCTCATTACCACTATGTGGGAGGGATAAAAGTTCCTGATAATGATGAAGAAGTAGAACCTGAACTGCGTCATGAACCTGTATTGCCTGTCAGCGATATGACAGCCATGATGCCTCAAATTTTACCCGGCGGAATAATGCAACAAGGAGACCTGGTATGGTATTCAACTGGAGTATATTCAGAAAATACCAAAGTTGAAGTACCTTCACAAGGAGGGATGTTTAGAGTTATGCCTTTTTCAAATTACAAGGATTATTCAGATGTCATTATTTATGAATTAAAAGGGGATGATAAGCATTCAGCAAACTAAACTGCCTGAATTAAGGGATCACTATTTAGTCCAATATATTTTGGGCAAGATAGTAAACCATGTGTGCAATTGTGAGCTGGTTGAGCAGAACAATATAGAGGAAATGGAAAATTATCCCTTTGCCACGTTCAATTGGATTACATTAAGTAACCCAACAACGAGCGACTGGCTTAGAGATCATCCCCAGTATGTCTGCACCATGCAAATTGACATCCATGCTACGACTTCAATCGAAGCATTAAATTTAGCAGGCAAGCTTTACACTGCACTACATGAGAGCCCTTATGTTAGGGCATTTAAACAGGCACAAATCGTGCCACAGAAAATAACAAATACGAGCAATCGGACCACATTGTCAGGTATTAACTATGACAATGACTTTGGCTTTGACTGCTCGTTTTTAGTTAATGGTAATTTCACATTTCAAGAAAACGACCTGCAGTTTGACTTCGAAGATACAGAGATTAAGTCAATTAACGCTGCAGGTAACACAAAATTGACAGACGGAACTGTCACAAACAATTAAAGGAGGAAAATATGGCAAATTCAATAGTAGCCTACGATAGACCATCAGATGTTGTCGTTGTGATGTCTAGTGTGAGACCTAAACCAACTGTAGGTTTAGGCAATCTATTAATTATCAATCAATTATCGAGCGCACCAGCACAAAGTGGCTCTGGCAATACCAGCGCACCAACTGATCAAGCAGAAACACCATCGGACAGTATTTCAGAAGAGGAAAGACTGGATGGTTTGCTATTACGCAAAACTGATACAGCCACTGGGGCTGTATATCGCGAATATTCATCGCTTGATGGCGTTAAGGTTAACTACTCAGACAATGAAGATGTTTTGGCAAAAGCAGAAGCATATTTTGCGCAAGATAACCATTCAGATCGAGTAGCCGTGTTAGACGTGCCTAATGGCAAGGAACAGGATGCATTAGGTGCATTCTGGTTTTTTAACTGGACATTTGCAATCCGTGCAAAGAGCGATGACCAACAGTCTGAGCTGACATTACTGTCAAATATTTTTGAAGCTAACAAAGATCATTTTCTGGTTATCCAAACCAATGATGTATCTGCGTTAGTTGGCTTACAAGGTCAAAACTACACTATTGGTTTAAAGCATGATACGGCTGAGGCAATGGATGCAGCTTTTGTTGGTGCAATTGCAACATTACCTGTAGGCTCTGTTACCTGGAAATTTAAGACTCTAAACGGAATTACACCTGAAAGCTTAACAGCCACAGAGCTAGTTGGTACCAACAAGGTAAATGCTGTAGCTTACACCACTGTATTTGGCAAGGATCAAACTACAGAGGGCAAGACACTATCTGGTGAATACATTGATACAGTGCATGGCATTATCTGGGTTAAGAACAACACGGAATCAGCAATGGAAAAATTGCTACAGAACAATGGCAAAGTTCCATATAGCCAAGTTGGCATCAATTTGGTTCTGGGTGCAGCAACTCAAGTTTTAAACAAGGCGTATGAGCAAGGCATAATTCAAGCCGATGCTAATGGCAAGGCAGACTTCTCAATTAGTGCAACACCTAGAGAACAACAATCAGCACAAGACCTTTCTAATCGTCATTATGGTGGCTTGAGTTTCACCTACCATGCATCAGGTGCAATTCATACCTTAACAGTTCACGGAACAATTGATTCAGACACTATTTTTCAATAAAGGAGGATAAAACATGTCACAAAATTCAGTATTAACAGGTTTAGCAACCAAAACATATAATGCGGCTGATACCGTTGTTATGGTAGATGGCCATCAATTGTACGCTTATGGCGAAGACACAATGTATACGGCAGACTATGATAACGACACTATTACCGTTAAACAAGACGCACAGGGCAACGGTTTTGCCTCAAAAAATGCAAAGCATGGCGGAACAATAACGCTTAATATGGTGGAAACATCACCAGCAGCTAAGCTCCTGCATGAATTAGCAGAGACCGGAAACTTCCCAGTCGATATTGTAACCTCATCAATTCATATATCTGCAATGCACTGCTGGATTGCCAAAAAGCCAACCTCAACTGGTGGCGCTGAAGCGTCCAATCAAGCTTGGCAGATAAAGGCTCTGTACATGGATGAAACACCACTCGTTGATGAAATGTAAGGATTGTTAGTTAATATAAGCCCTGATGGGATGCACAGTAACAAAGGAGATAAATTTAAATGGCAACTACAAAAAAATCAGAAACCAAAAAGACTAATTCGGAACTAGCACTTGAAGCTCATGCTAAACAGAATTCGGCAAAAAAGAAGGCAGAGTCTTCAACAATTGCAAATATGATGGGAAAGACACAAGATTTTGTTATCTGTGAAGGTACCTCAAAAGAATATACAATTACACTACAGTATCCAGGTGCTGCTAGGGCACTAGAAATCGAGGACATTGCTGGAACAGGAAAATCAGTTGGAGATATTGCTTACAGCACTTTGATGGAGGAGGCTATTAAAGACGTAATCGTTATGCCTAAAGTCCAAACTATTGACAGTTACTGGAATTCCCACGCTGGCTTAGCTGAAGTTGCAATAACGGTATTATCCTTTCTTAACGCAGGGATTGAAGGCAACTTATAGTCAAGCCCAAGTTAAGAGAAAAGCTGATGCACTTGAGCGTCAGCTACGTCTAGTAATGCATGGTGTTCCCCTAGAACTAGTTGATCATGCTACAGGTGATCAATTGTTGGTTATGGAAGAAATAGTTAACAGGGATATCGAAATTCAATATAAAATAAAGGAAGCCGCCACAAGCAATGGTATTGGCATTGCATTTGGCGGAAAAAAATAAACAGAATGAGGGATGAGGCCATTCAATAAATGATGGCTTTTTATTTTGCAAAAATTTAGAAGAAAGGAGGATGGTTAATGGCTAGTAATCACGAAGGATATAGCTTAGATGTTAATGTTGATTTTAGTGAACTTGAAAAAGCTAATAAGGCCACAGGTGCATTATATGAAGCTCTCGGTAAAGTTAATCAAAAGTTCTCTGGGATGCACGTCCCTGACGGTATTCCCAGAGAAATCAATAATATTAACAGTGCCACTGCTTCATATGTCAAAAGACTGGAGTCAGAGGGCAGAATTCATCAAGCTAATACCGAGCGTGTTAAAGCTTATCAAGCAGCTGTTTCTAGCCTCACTTCTAAGCAAAAAAGTTTAGAAATTCAGTTAAGCAAAATTGCTGAAAAATCAGGTGTAGCAAGTAGTGCTTATCAAAAACAGCAAATTAGAATTAATGAGACCGCAACAGCTGTTAATAATCTTAATTCTAAAATTCAAAATCTACGCCCAACAGGATTTAACAGACTAGTCAGTGCTACTAAAAAGGTAGATGATGCTACTGAAAAAATGAAGTCCAAGCTGCATAGTGTATGGGCTGATATCAAAGGTGGTGCAACTGTAGCCGCAGGCGCAATTGGTGCAGTTGGTGCAGCTACTATCTCTGGTGCAAAAAAAGCTGGTGATCTGCAACAGACCTACAAAGAAATAACTAACCTAGCTACTCTAGGCGGTGAAAAAGCTAAAGAGGTTACTAAATCCGTAATGACCATGCAATCACAGGGTCGTGACATGTCTATAAAGTATGGTAAATCTCAGTCAGCTATTGCAGAAGGTTATGAAGATTTAGTAAAACGTGGCTACACCACAAAGCAAGCAATTGGAGCCATGGAAAGTGAGTTACAGGCATCTGTAGCTTCTGGTGACAAGTTTGCGGATGTAACTACGGTTTCTTCACAAGTTATAGATTCATTTGGATTAAGAGCTAAAAATACGACCAAAATGCTTAAAAATACCAAAATGGCAGTTAACGAGCTGGCATATTCAGCTGATGCAACGTCAACCGGGTTTTCAACAATTGGTATTGGTATGTCATATGTTGGTGCCGCAGCTAAAGCTCTTAATGTTTCGTTAGCAGAAACAGCGTCCGCAATGGGCGTTCTTTCTAACAATGGATTAGAAAGCGATAAAGCAGGTACTGGACTTAGATCAGTAATTAATGGTATTGGTAATCAAGTAAACCTAATTGGCAGCAAAAAATCTATTTTTGATCGAATAGGTGTAAAAAGATCAGATATAGTAGATGCTCGTGGAAAAATTAAGCCACTATCTCATGACCTTTCAGTAATTTATAAACAAATAAAAGCTCATAGTAAAGATACTGTTCAATCAAATGGATTTTTTAAATCTATTTTTGGAGCGACAGGACAGCAAGCAGCAATAATTCTTGCGAAAAACACAAAAGAATTAAAAGAGTTAACCAATAGTACGCAAAAAGCAGGTAGTAAAGGTAACTATGTTGCACGTCTTGCAGCTAAGAATGGACAAACTGCAAAAATGCAGGTTGCTAAGGCTAAGCAAGCAATATCCGCCTTCCAAGTTGAAATGGGAGCTAAGTTCTTGCCTGTTATAAACAAAGCGGGAAATAAGCTGGCCAAATTTTTAACGACAAAAGATGGCAAAAAATTTGAGAAAAATGTGGCTGGTGGAATTAGCAAAGTTTCTGACGCTTTGATTAATTTTATGGATTGGTCAACTAAGCACACTGGCACACTTAAAACTATAGGTGGAGCTATATTAGCCGGATATTCGGTAAGCAAAGGCATCAAATTTATCAATTTTTTAGGTGATGCTAAGAAAGCGTTAGAAAAAATCAGTACTGCTAAAGGCCTAGTTGGCAATGGCTCTAACTTTACTCCGCTGAATGGGATGATGAAATCGGCTCATTCAGCTGGAGGGTTTAAAGGTCTTACCACAGCAGGAAAAATTGGAACTGGTTTAGCAGGAGCAGGTGTAGCAATAGATGCAGGCTCTGAATTTGTCAATGCTTTTAACGATCGTCATTCAGCTGACAAGCGTAGCCAAGATATCGGCAAGGGCATTGGCTCTGGCATTGGTGGTGGTATTGGTCTCTGGTTTGGCGGACCCTTAGGCGCAGCCGTTGGTTCCCAAATTGGCAAAGTCGTCGGTGGCTGGGGTGGCCAAGCGGTTAACAAGTTCACCAAAGGCTGGCAGGCTAAGAAACCACCTAAAAAGTTTTGGAGCCTAGAAAACCTAGGCTGGTCTACACATGATATGGCCAAGAAGACTGGTAAAGCAGCAGGTCAAGCCGTTAATAGCCTTAAAAAAGGCTGGCAATCTAAAAAGCCACCTAAGAAATTCTGGTCATTAGAGAACCTAGGTTGGACTACACATAATATGTGGAACAAGACAGTCTATGGTACAGCAATTAATGCTGGAAAAGCTCTAACCAAGGGATGGATTGCCAAGAAACCGCCAAAGAATTTCTGGAGTCTTGAAAATCTAGGCTGGTCAACCAAGAACATGTTTAATGGCTTTATTAAAGGGGTCAAAAACGTAATCGGATGGTTCAAGGACCAATGGCATGGGTTGACTTCATGGTTCAGCGACAAGAAACAAGGCTTTGACAAGTGGGCTAGTGGTGTCGGCAAAGCAATTGGCAATTTCACTAAGCCAGCTACTAAATCAGTTAAAGCCCATGCTCAAGGTGGTCAGATTGGGACTACTCACACTGCCCTTGTTGGTGAAGGTGGCGCAGAACTAGCCTATACCGTTAATGGCAATAATGCTCGTATTCTAGGGGCTAATGGTCCTGAAATAGCAAAAGTTCATGCTAATGAACATATTCTTAATGCCAAAGATACCCACAAGGTATTGCATGGTGGCTTGGGACAAGGCTATGTTTTAAAAGGCTATGCTAACGGCAATACCAATCTTGATAAAGTAGCTAAAAACACCTCTTCATCATGGGCAAAGATTACTGCAGAGACTGGCAAAGAGACCAAAAAGACACGTGTCCGTACAGTTAAGGACTACACTACTATGCGTAAAGGTGTCCACTCTCAAATGGGCAGTTTGCATGATGGCACCATCAATTTAGCCAAATCAACATCTAAAGGCTTCGGCAAAGCACTTGACAAGATGAAGGGCTACGCCAAAGATGCGATGCAAGATACGATTGATCAGATTAATCGTGGCATTAGTGGCATTGATAAGGTATTAAGCCAGTTTGGCGGTAATGCAAGTGTCATTAAACCTGTTAAGTTTGCAGCAGGTTCAAATGGTCGCTTAACACAAAACACGCTGGCTATGGTTAATGATGCTCAATCAGGACCAAGACAAGAAGCAATCGTTAAAGGCTCTGGTGACATCTGGATTCCAAGAGGCAATAACCGTATCCTTCCACTTGAAAAGAACGATGCTGTCCTGAATGGGACGCAAACGCAAAGCCTAGCTCATAGTTGGGGAATGGCACACTTTGCCAAAGGTAGTGGTGTGTCTACTAGCTTTTTGAAGAAGTTAGTTTCAAAAGGCAAGGCTAATCCAGCTAAGAGTTTTGCCAATATGTTTTCTAACAAACTAAACCGAGGCAAGATTGACATTACCGCTGGTACAGTTGACCTTGCTAAAAATTCAGGAACTAAATATGGTGTTCCCTGGACTAATGCTATGTGGACTGTTATTGACAATGCTATTGGTGCAGGCAATGGTCATGGCGGTACTCGTGAGGCATTTCTAAAATACGCTGAAGCCACATTCAGCGGAGTTAGATACGTCATGGGTGCTGCATCAAAAATGGCAAGCGACTGCTCAGGCATGGTCATGCAAGCCTTGCGTCACTTTAACATTGACATCGGTCGGTCAACAGTTGATATGCAACATTCGGGTGGTACTGAATATTTGGGTAAATCATTATCTAAGACAGTACCAGGTGACCTTGTTATCTTTGGTCACGGAACTGGTGCTGCAGGACATGTGGGGATTATTAAGAACCCACAGACAGGCACCATGTTTAATGAGACTCCACCTAGCGCTAGAGTATCACGAATATCAGACGATACTTCAATGGGCTATGGCTTCTACCGTGTTAAAGGATTACATGATGCTTCTGCCAAGTCAGCTAATGCAAAGCCTTCTGGAAGGCTTATGAACTTAGCCAAGAGTCAAATAGGTGCAGGTGCCATAAAATGGATCAAGGATAAGCTTGGTGATGAAGGAGCACTCGGAGCCAATATTGGCGGTGAAGGTGTCCAACGCTGGGCAGGCACGGTTAAACGCATCCTAGGGATGCTTAATTTGTCTACGTCTAAAGGCATGGTCGATAAGGTATTGCGCCAAATTCAAACAGAATCTGGCGGTAATCCTGCAGCAAAACAGCCAGGAGCAGATCCAGACGGTGATGGCTCTGGCCCAGCACTCGGATTAATGCAAACCAAACGTGCAACATTCGATGCGTACAAGCGCAAAGGTGCGGGTAATATCTTTAATGGACCCGACAATATCTATGCTGGCTTAAACTATGCAAAACACAAATATGGTTCTGATCTTTCAGCATTAGGCAATGGTCATGGCTATGCTGAAGGTGGTAATCCTCCTGTCGGGCAGAACGTGCTTGTTGGCGAAAAAGGACCAGAAATTGCTAGGTTTAAAGAACCAGTTCATGTTTATTCCAACAAACAATCCAAGAATTTTGGCTTAGATCGAGTTCTGCAGAAAGTAAAAATTAAAAAGCCTAAATCTGTGGGGATGTCCCCAAATGTCACTATTAACATTAATGGTAATATTTCGTCAGAAAGGGATGCCAGAAAGTATGCTGATATTATTGATCGCAGAATTGCACAGTATTTTGAAAACATTGGCTTAGATTTTGGCTAATTTAAAAAGGTAGCTTAAGTGCTGCCACTTTTTGGTAAAGAAAGGAGATATATGTGTCCTACAAATACAAGCTAGTAAAAGTTAAGTCCTCAACGTCAACTAAGAAAGCTAAAAAAGCCGAGAGCAAAGCTAAAACTGCCTTGAAAAAAGCGGAAAAGAAGAAAAGCAAATCTGATAAAGCAGTCAGGGAGCTAAAAAAAGCACCTAAGAACGAGTCTGCTGGAGCTAAAGCTGTACGTTTGGCTAAGTTGAAAAAAGCCGAGAAACGCAAAAGCGCTGATGACAAAAATTATCAGCGTAAAAAAAGTGCGCACACCAAGGCATCTTCTAAACTTTCAAAGCTAAATAAGAAAAAAAAGCAGAAGAAGTATGATGACAAGATCGCAGCTAAGTTGGAAAAACACGATGCTAAATGGACCAATGAGGGCAAGTGTGCCATATATCCCACCAATGCAACTAAGCATGGTACTAAGATCATCTATATTTTGCCTTCTGATAATGAGAATGAGAGCAATTCAGTAAACGTCACCTCATGGCCAGTAGACAAAGGCACTCCAAGATCTAGCTATGCGAGGATGTCTGATCGTGGGATAACAGTTGAAGGTATTTTAAAGGGCAAAAATGGTGATAATGCGCACGACAAGTACGTTACTTTGAGAAAATGGGCAGAAGACTGCGTGGAGCTGTCATATCGTGGAGGCATTGTCTATTACACACATCTGATAATATCGGGACTTAGTAAAGATAATCCAGGGCTAAAAGATGACCTGCACGTGTCTATTACATTCAAATATGTCACTGCAGCATCTATTTCGACCAAGTCTGGTAAAAGCAAAAAGTCGGCTAAAGCTTCTAAATCAAAGTCTGGGAAACGGACTAAGAAGTATACTGCGTTAACCATTAAGCCAGGCGATACTCTTTGGGCATTGTCAAAGAAGTATGGCAAGTCTGTCAAATGGCTCACCAAAGTCAACAAAATAAAGGATCCCAATAAGATCTATGCAGGAAAAAAGATAAGGGTTAGGTAGAAAAATATGAGAGATTACATTGATATAGATGTCGATGATCTGCCTGATATCTTTGACATTAATATATTTGATGAAGAGTACGTTATGCGTGTCGATTATAATCGTTTTGCTGATTTTTACACGATCACCATTCAGAAAGATGGTGAAACATTGGTGGAGCAGGAGCCGTTAATATTAGGACAGCTAGTCGGCATCGATATATCCGATCCACGCTTGCCAAGAGTTGACATTAGAGTAATGGATGAAACAGGACAGGCAACAGATGCAGGCAGGGGCAGTTTTGGTGAAAACGTCAGGCTCTATTTCGATGTTGTCGATCCTAACGGCTCTGAAACTGTTGATCCGACAATCGAACCTTTAGGCTTTGACCCAGATGAAACTGCGGATGATGAAACAGACGAGGAAGTGTCTTATTAATGGCTATAGTTACGAAAAGCCCTCACATGTGGTTTGTTGTTGAAAATAGCAGTGGTGAGAAACAGACATTGCTTAATGAGCAGAAGTTTGAAAAGAACTATCCGTTTAGTTTTACCGCACCTTTTTCTGATACCCCTAGTCCACAGGACAATACCGTCACTATTTACAATATGAGCAAAGAACATGCTGCCTTTTATAAAAAGAAACAAAAAGCACTGCTCTATTTTAATTGGGGTTCAAGCAAAAAACTAATTGCTGAAGGTTTTATCTCGAAAGTCGAACCAGGACAAAGCGATGGTGTCACCACCTCCAAGATCATTACTTTTACAGAAGGAAAAGATTACAACAATCTACAAGCCCGAAAATTAAGACTTAAAAAAACTAAAAAAATAAATAAATATAAAACCATCAAAACCAATGTTCCGGGACATTATAAAACTTATAAGAGCGGTAAGAAAAAATGGATTAAAGCAACTGTTAAGAAAAAGCGCATTAAGACACGTGCTACTAAGACCATCATGGTCAATAAAACTTACCGTAAAGGCACAAGCTATAAAAAATTGATCCAAGGAGTTGCTTCTCAATCTGGCATTAAAATTGCCAAAATTGATTTAGCCAAAAATCCAACGATTAAAAAAGCTTATACAGCCAAAGGAAAGCCATTGACCCTTTTGAAACAACTTGTTACTAAAACAGGCTCTAAGATGACGTATATTCAAGGTAATTTGGAAATTGTGAATCCTAGAAGCAAAAAGCGTTCCTGGATCGTTATTGACGATGATGATCTAATTCAGCAGCCAAATCCGAGTGAAGATACTGACAAGGACAATGTTTGGGAAATTGTAACGCCACTAATTCCTGAAGTGACAATCAATGTTGGTATCAAGATGAACAGCAGGTTCCTTAAAGGCTCATTTTACGTTAAGTCAGGAGAACATTCATTTGACGGTGACAATCCACAAACCCAGATGTCGATCATTAAGATTTAGGAGGTGCAATTATGGCTAATGCACACATAGCAGCTAAGGATGCAGTTTACAAAGGGATGCAAAACTTTAAAGAAGCGATAATGTCTGAAATAGAGTGTGCCCAAATTGCCAAAGTTATTAGCTATGATAATAAAAAGCATGTGGCAGACATACAGCCTTTAGCGGTGGGACCAGATGGTCAGCAGTCAGCACAATATTTGGATGTCCCTGTATCCGCTAATTGCTATCTAATGGACGAGTTTATTGACAGCCTCAAATCTGGCGAAAGTTGGCTCAAACAGAACGGTATTAGTCTGCCGAAGAAAAAGCTGATGAAAAAAGGAGCAATTGTCGTAACAGTCGTGCTAGACAACGATAGTACCAACTGGGATGGCTCGGGCAATACTTTTGATACTGATACATCAAGGCTACACGATGCCAATGACGCTATTGTTATTGGTGTTTTAGGGGGCGATATTTTTTGAGAGATTTGAAAGTTGACGACCATGGGGATTTGGTCATTGATCCAGTCACGCACGACTTAGAAATAGTTGATGGAATAGATGAAATTGCTCAAAGAATTAAGGCTACATTATCTATCCACCTGGGCGAGATGGCCAACTTAGATCCTGACCAGGGTACAAATTACACTAATTTTTTCGTTAAAAACTTTAAAAAGAATATCGCCCAGACTGATATTGCTGATGCGATTGAACGCAATATTCCAGAAGTCAATGAGCTGACAGATGTGACTTTTGAAAAACAGCCAGAGCGTGGCTTGAAAGTTGAGTTTAAAGCTAATGTGACATTAGAAGATGGAACTAACGATACAGCGGAAGGAGGTTTAAATATTGGCGATTAAATTTGGAATAACCGATAAGGGCTTCATTTCTCCAACCTATGAAGAATGGCTTGACTCAATAAAGGACGATCTTAAATCAAGATTCGGGGATGATATTGCTTTATCATCAAACTCAAACTTTGGCATAATTGCTGAAATGTTCGCTTGGAGGCTAACCGAGATAGCACAACAGCTTGAGCTAGTATATTATTCAGGCTTTTTTTCAACCGCTAGTGATACTGCCTTAGACAGATTAGGAGCTAACATTGGTGTTGCTCGGAAGATTGCGACTAAGTCGCATGTGCAAATTGTTATCCAAACTGATGGCGAGTATCTCATACAGGCTGGCGAAGAGTTCGAAACTGATGATGGGATTATCTTTGAATTAACGGATGATGTCATTACGTCAAAGGACAAGGATGGCAACTGGGTTGGTACAGGAAATCTTGAATCAGAAGAAACTGGCAAGATGAATAACGTGCTAGCTAACACAGTTACCATTGTGTCTAATCCAGATGATACTATTCTTGATGTTACTAATCCTGAACCAGCAACTGATGGTGAAGATGACGAAACTGATGAGGACTACCGCAAACGGCTAGTCATGGAAAATGCTGCGAAAGAAGGACCAACGAGAAATGGCATTAGGTCTGCTTTGCTCAATCTTCCAGGCGTTAGGGATGCAGACGCAGTTGATAATGATCAGGATAAAGTAGATGAATATGGTAACCCACCATACACTGTTCATGTCTATGTGCTAGGGGGCAACGACCATGATATAGCCCATAGTCTTAACGACCATGTTGCAGCTGGTACTACTTTAACAGGCTCTAAGGCAATTAACATTTCTGACGAAAGTGGCGTGGTTAAAACAATTAAATTTGATAGTGCTACTGAAAAGCCAATCTTTGTCCAGGTAAAAGTTAAAACAAATATATCGTGGAATAGTGATGACAATGTTGCTGATATTAAGGCAGATATCGCAGAAAAGATTAACAGCTTGGAAATGGGACAGACGGTCTACTTAACAAAGTTATATTCAAATGTTTATGACAAATCAGGCGTTGAAGAAGCGACTATTCAAATTGGTATAGCAAAAGACGGTTTAGGCAATTCAGACATTAACACAAAACGCTTTGAGGTACCCGTCTGTGACGCTGACCATGTGGAGGTGGTAGTTGATGGTTGATGACACTAACGCTGAATCTCCAACTAGCACTGATGAGTTATTAGCAGAAGTATCGCAATATTGGGCTAACTATAATGGCTCTAACTTATGGCAGTTAATGGATGTTTTAAATAAGCCAATGACTGACATCAGTGCAACAGCACAACAAGTTGAAAATTACCGTGAAATAAATGTTGCCAGTGGTTCAACTTTGGATTTGTTTGGTGAAGATTTTAAAGCTAGCAGAGTAAATCATGATGACGAACTCTACCGCTTTTTAATTTATATCAAGTCATTAGTTGCTAAATCACAAGGAACAGTTCCTAGTATAGTTAACATCTCTGAAACAGCTTTACAGAAAAGGCAAGGTGTCAAAGTATTTCAAAATGGAACGCGTCATATTATTATCCAAATACCACTAAGTAAAATTGATAGTCTTAAAACTGAGCGTCTCATTTTGGATAACCTAAAAGGTTTAGTTGCTCTGGGAATCTGGTTAGATAAGATCAGCTTTGATACAAAAACGGATGCACAGCATTACCTGGGTACAACTACAACAATTTATGAAAAAGTTAAATTAGTTGCGGAATAAGAAAGGAGATTAACATGCAAGGATATGGACGCACATTAATTACTACTGCTGGAAGTAAAATGCTGACAGCTGTAGATGGTGCCAAGGGTAAAATAACCTACACTAAGGCAGTTCTTTATTCACAAGATATAAAAGGGATGTCAGAAGATGAGCAACGTGCATTAACGGTAATGAGCGGTGAACAGATGTCAACTTTAACCAATGTAACTGATATTAACGACAAAACAGTTACTGTTTCGGCAAGTTTCAATAATGCTAAGGTAACTAAAGACATTACGTTTAATTCCATTGGCTGGTTCGCTAAAACCACTGTTGATGACCAAGAAAGACTATTAGCTGTTACGCCAAGTGATACTGAGCAGACATTAGTAGCAGGCTCCAACGGTGCCTCAACTTCTGCACTCGACATTAATTTGGCATTTGCACGAAGTGATAACGCAACAGTAGAAATTAGTCCAACAGAAGCAGGTCTAATTAGTCAGGCACAATTGGATGCAGCAATTAATCAGGTTAAAATCAATCTTGAAGCTGAATTTCCAAACGTTGTTAATACTGCTGTTAGTCAAGTTAATAATAATATTGAAAGCCTTACCGCTCTAAATAGCGATAGTGGCAATAACATCTACAATACGAAAATTAACCTTGATACGTTCTCAACGATTGGTATCAGCAAGTTCTTAGGTTGTCAGTTGCAGTCAGATGGCAAAATGGCAGACTTTGATTCAACGCAAGGCAATTTATATGGTTGGATATTTGTCGTGCCAAAGTGGAATGGTGCTCAAACGTACGAACAAATTGTCTACATCAGCGACTTCGGACAGGGAGGCTTAACTTATGTAAGAACTAAAGCTGATGCGACCAGTAAGGAAGACTTCCTTAAAGTTGCTAATGACAAAGATTTGGCCAAAATCCATACCATTTCTAATCCAATTGAAGTTGACAACAAAACTAACCCTGATTCGCTCACTGAACCAGGGATTTATTTTTCCAAAAATGGTTTTAATTTTTCCAAAAATGACATACCAAATGGCTATCGTAGTGATGGTAAAACATATATTTTCGTACTGGAGGGTGAAAACCCAGGGTATTCGTTAAATTACTACCAGCAGTTAATGTTTCAAGCTACAAAATTTAATTTTGAGTGCTGGTACAGAGCTGGCTATAAATATGACAGTGATGCTTACTATACGGTCAGCTTTGTAAACCTGAAAGACATCTTTGGCAAGCTCAAACAGATTAGCCTTAATGATGACACACCAATTAGTCCTAATGATGAAGGAATTGCTAATCTTAAGGTAGTTACATCTGTACAAAATATTGCACCCGACAACCAAGGTAACGTTAAACTTATAAAGCCAGCAACAAATAGCAATTTAGATAAAATAGTTCAGGACGGAATCTATGATATCCAAGGAACGTATAATGGGCAATATATTAATGGACTACTTATTGTACGTAATTTTACAGTGAGAACGTTCCAGCTGCTGATTAGCTATGACATGGACCCAATGATGCAGTACCGATACATTAACGTAGATGTTGGGTTATATAGGAATTGGGAGAAGCTGCTAAATCAGGACGACTATAAAAATTTAACCAATAGAATAGCTATCCTAGAAAACAAAGAAATCGTGCACCAGTGTGATGACCTAGACAGTGGGATTGCATACTCAAAAGCGCATCCTAATGTCTTCGTGGCAACGCCTTAGGAGGTAGATCAATGTTAATGAATGGTAAAGAAGTAAACAATCTAATTATTGATGGCGAAAGGTTTGCACGTACATATGACAACTTAATCGGTAAAAAAGTTTGGATTCCAGTTAATACTAATGCATTTAATTCAATTGCCAGCATTTATCATAGAACTAATAGTGAATATAACTATGCTGATTGGAATAATCAGATTAGGAGCCGTTTGACTGATGGGCCGGAACATAAAGATGATAAATATGGCCAGACTGTTACGGTCAATGATTGGCAAATGAAAATTGGTTTCAAGCCTGAAGTAGCTCCCAATTCAGATTATGTAAGTTTTTGGGGGATTTGGCTATGCGTAGGGGATGTTAGTGCTAATGGACCACAAAGTAATTTGTGGGTTAATTTAAAAGATGTAACGATTTTACAAAGTGGGGGGGGTAAATAGTCCCTCCTGTTTACTATTATTATATAACGTGAGGGAGGTGGCTTCCTCATGTTAATGAACGGCAAAGAAGTAAATAATCTGATAATAAGTGGACATAGGTTTAGAAGAGATGATTTGGCTGGTAAAAAAGTTAAACTTTTGAACGGCTGCGTTAGGGGATGTTATCTTACATTTGATAATGATGGTCATCCAGATGTTGTCAAACCAAGTGGTGGTGGTCTTATATTGGAGGCTGGGTCAACTTGGACTGTTATTGTCGCATATAGCGACTATATATACATAAAATCTGCATGGATTAAACCTGCTGATTATCAGGTTTTAAATTAAGGAGAATTAAAATGGCAGAAAATAAGGAAACTAAAGGATTTATTCAGGTTTATAAATCAACAAACACAATACCATGTGAGCCGTGGTTTGCACCTGCTGATGCAGAAATTGCATACCCGTATGTGAAGGATGCACCTGATCCTAAATTAAAGGCACCTAAATATGACTGGAATAATTATCGATTGTATGAAACTGATGGAGCTGTTCAAGGTCAAAAAATATCTGAAATGGCAGACACATTGAATAAATTAAAAGATGATGTTGCCAATGGCAAACTAAGCAATGAGGCTCTAAACCAACAGCTTGGAACACTTGTAGGCTTAGTATCGCAAGGTGCTGTTGCACAACAGACATCAAGCGACAAAGCTGACAGTGCTGCTAAATCTGATGGAGGTGCGAAATAATGAACATAATGAATGCATTTGAGTCACTTTACCAATACTTATTCAGCGTCAAAGTTTACACCAAAGCTATGATTGCTGGATATGTAGGCAAAACTATTGATGAAGCGGCATACAAGAGAATTACAGGTGATGACTATGTGGCGCCGTCTGCTTAGAAATTTAAATGAAAACCACGACCAGACCATAGCAGGTGGCACCATTTTAGCCATTGGCAGCGCTTTGCTACGTGATAGAAACTATTTCTATTGGCCGCCAGAGTGGACACTTTTTATGAACGATAAAAGACTTGACCTAGCAATAATATTACTAGGTCTTTTAATTACCGCTGATTCTATGTTTAAGAAGAGGCATAGAGGTTGGCGCATGTTTATCTTGATTTTGGGTGCTTGGACTTTGTGGTTTTTAATTGGTTTGCAACTGGGACATGCTTTTGGCGTGGGCGAATTCCGCATGGAAGTAACAGTGATTGTTGAAACAGCAATTTCAATATTGTGCCTATATTGTATTTATCAAAGCTAGAGAGGTGGTTATGTGCATGATGTTAGTACCCTAATTTATGTACTAGGAACTTTTTTTGAAGCAGTTGCTACCTTTTTAGCCGTTACTCATACATCTCATAAAGAGGACACAGACGACATAATTAAAAACCTAAAAGCTGAAAGAGATAATTTTAAGCAAGATTACCTTTTAGAGCGAAAAAGGCGATTAGAAATCGAAAGTAAGTACGAAGAATTAAAAAAGAAGTTAGAGAACACTGTGTAGTGTTCTTTTTTTGTTGAAAGGATTTTAAAAATGACTCAATTTATTAATTTGTTAAATTCATTATTACCATACTTTGTTTTAGCAGCAGTCGGTATAGTAGCTGTTTATCAATATGCAAAAGTGCATAATCCTGATTTTGCTAAAAAGATGGAATGGCTGTATGACGTAGCGCAATATATCGTCACACAACAAGCAACGCATACGGATGCTTCTGGAGCAGAGAAGAAGCAGGCAGCAACTGACGCATTGCTTGAGCAAGCCAAAGCATCTAAGGCAAAGATAACGAAAGAGACTGCTGAAGGGATGATTGAGAAAGCATACCAGGAAGGTGTAAAAAATGAAGCTAAATAAGAAGTATGCATTGTCGGTTAATGAAGGTGCGTCTGCTCTTGCTAAAAGAGATATTATTGTGGCTCATTCAACAGCTACGCCAAATGGTGAAGCCTGGGCTATTGCGCATAATATGAAGGTTGGCATTAATACCGCACAGACCTACGTCCATCTGGTAGTAGATGACAAAGAGTGTTATCTGGTAGGTGGCTTAGGCTATGTCGCTTGGGGATGTGGTTATTATGGCAATCAAATATCACCTATGCAAATCGAATTATGTGAGTTCAGCAATAAGACTCGAGCAAAGAAAGCATACCGAAACTATATCGGTCTAATTAGAGAATATGCTAAGAAATATGGCATTCCGTTAACGCTTGATACCTCTGCTAAACGTGGAGTGAAAACACACAATTGGATCACTCAGCATTTAGGAAATACAGACCATAGTGATCCTTACGGTTATCTTTCAAGTATCGGTATCAGCAAAGCACAGTTCGCACACGATATTGCTCATGGTATTGGCGGTAAAGCTACTTCAGCAAAGAAGCCAGCTAAAATTGCCAGCAACAAATCAGGTTGGATTAAGAAACCTGGTACTTTTGTTTTAGGGAAAGCACTTAAACTGCACACGTCACCACACATAAGTGCTCCAGCGATAGCTAAATTGCCGAAGGGCAGTGCAATTAAGTATGATGCGGTATTGCAAGGTCCGAAACGTCTATGGCTAAGACAGCCACGTGCTAATGGTTATGGCTATATTGTCGGAAAAGATAAGTACGGCAAAGCAATGGGGCAATTTAAATAATATTAATTATGCCACTCAGATTAAGTTCTGGGTGGCTTATTTTTGTTATTTTTTAATAAATTATTTGACAATAGTCATATTAATGGGTTTATAATGTGTGTGAAAAGGTAGAAAGAGGTGATGACTATGATTAGTGAAGAAAAGATAGTTAACTGGCTTGCAGTTAAGTCTGACGTCAATGTCAAGATGTTTCCTGAAAGAGACGAGCTTACTCAGCTTAGACTACAAAAGTTACTGTACTTCATTCAAGGTACTTACTTATCTTTATATGATGAAAAGCTATTTGATGATGAAATAGTTCATGCTGATTATGGTCCGCTTGCTGTAAAAGCTCATGCTAAATACGAGGGAAAAAGAAAATTGAATTCCCTAATTAATTGGGAACAAGCTCTTAAGGATTTTTCTGAATTAAATAATATTCCAAAAGTAAGTTTAGTTTTAAATTCTGTATTTAATAAGTATGCCGATGTCAGTACAAGTAAATTAGTCGATGTTACTCATCATCAAAAGCCATGGAATAGCGTAAAAAGTGGTGAAGAAATTTCACCAAAAGTTTTAAAAGAGTTTTTTGATAGTATTGTAGTACAGGCTAATGCATAAAAAAGATATAATTAAAATTTCAGATACATTTTTGGAGAAGTTAACATTTAACTTCTCTTTTATTAGTAAAAACTATTCAGTAGATTATAAAAATCTTGACAAAAATAATGCCAGGAGCGTTTTAAAAAAACTTGTTAAGGCTTCCTGTGTCGATTATGAAGTTTTACTTGAACAAAATAATATTGAATATATACCTAAGGAAAAAATGCGGGAAGATATGATGTCTATACCTTCTGAATTTAAAAGAACAGGTAGATATGATAAATGTTCAACTAATTATGTAGTTATAAAGGGATCCGACCTTAGAATAATAGGAAAAATTAACCCTATTTCAAAAATATTTTATATCTTAGCAATAGATGCAAATTTTGAATTGTACGATCATGGTAATCATAAAGGTGTTCATCGTTCTTAGATTTTAATAAAGCCACTTAGATGTAGGTTGTCTAAGTGGCTTATTTTTTGCAATAAAAAACTCCCAAATGGGAGCATAAGGTAAATGAAGTTAGTTCGAAACTTCAAAAATAATTTTAACTTTTTTTAGAAAAAATTGCAAAAAGTAGTTGACTTTATACGTTAAAACGTATATTATAATGTTGTAAGGTGAATGAAGAAAGAAAGGAACTTCAAAAATGTCAACTACAAGTTTTAACAATTACAGATTTAAAGGTTTCAAGTATCAAGATCAATCTCACAAGTATTGGGATTTCAAAGATCAGGTTAATGCTGACGAAAGCAAGGTTCTAATCAGAATTAGTCCTGACAATGTATTCAGTTATGTTAACTATAATAATGGCTGGAGGAACTACGTTCTTAAACTAGATCGTGACCACTGTATGTTTTTAAAAAATTGGCAATACTTCGATGGTTATTATGGCACCTACGTACTTTTAGATAAGAATTATTTCAAGGTTTGCGATGCTAGGGAGCCATTTGAAGACATGGTAAGCCAGGGCGATATGTTAACCTGGGATGATGCACTTGAAATTGCTAAAGACCAACAGAAAATAATTAGTGAAGATAATTTAGTTTTAGTTGCAAAAGATTAGGAGTTGAGTTAATGAGCAAAGTTAGCGAGGCTCAGCTTAAAGCGAGCAAAAAATGGGATGAAGCCCATAAGGAGCGAAAAAAATACATCGTTGCTAGATCTCAGGCAAAACGATTTATCAGAAAACTGGCAACACAAGAAGATTTAAAAAACTTAAAAAAATTAATTGAAGTAAAGGAGAACAACATGAACAAAGAAAGCATTTTTGCAGTTCTATCAAAAAAGGCTAATTTAAGCGCTCAAGAAGAAGACTATGCATTAGTTTGGGATGAAGATTACATTAACGGTAGGATTTCTGATTTGGTAAACGGTAAGTATAAATTTGGCAGTAAAATTGTTGATTATGATGAAGCCAAAAATTATAATTCTAGTTTGCAAAGTGAGCTCGATAATTTAAAGGAAGAAAAAGCTGCACTTTTAAATCATGATTTTTCAAAAATTCCAAACTGTGTTGCTGGAGATGTTATCAACAACAAACCATACGCCCTAGTTTGCACACTTTGGAGAAAATAGTTTAAATTATTTGATAGCTACTTTAGTTTAATACTAAGGTGGCTTTTTTTATTGTCCAAAATAATTAAAGTCTTCCGACTTGCTCACTCAGCACCATCATTTTATAATAATTGCAAACAAATGTTTGGTGGTAAAAATGAAGAACAATTTTAACGATACAGTCAATAACTTTTTTAAGAATTATCAAGATAGAGGTATGAAGAAGTGGCAAGGATTCATGCTCAGCGACCACATAGCTGCTCTTAATAGTGATAAGGAAGAAAAAGCTAGAGTATACTCTGAAAAAGATACTATGTCTGAGACTGAGATTAGCCAGGTGCTATTGCAGGCTTTTGCCAATAATAAGACTGTCGCTGTTCAGCTTAAGGAAAAAACTCTGGACAAGAAGATACAGCCCGACATTGTGGGGTTGGTAAAAGGATACAATGGTGATAAAATAGTTGTAGGTGATACAGAAGTTGAGCTAAGTAATATTAACAATATTGAGATAAGGTAACTTGATATTTGGCAATGTTCGCTAAAATGTTCGCCAACTTCATATTTAACAGTTTTTATCATCTTAAAAATTATGGAACATTACTAATAAATAGGGAAATAAATTCTATAATTTCCAACAATTTTAGCTATTTGCGCCCTCACACTCCGTTAATAGTAATAAGAAGCTTGTAATATCAACTGTTACAAGCTTTTATTATACTTTCGCACGGCATAAAAGTAATCGGCCGACCGTGCTGTTAAATTTTATCCGGTACTTTTGCAATTTCTCAGAAATTTGAATTAATTTATCTAGCATTCAGTCATTAACCCATGGCACAATAATGCGCGAATTTGGCGCTCTTAAATTATAGGTGAGCCTTATGTGTAGGCCTTAAACTCTCGAAATGAAATTCTTTTTCTTTAATGCCAAATTTTTAAAATGTTAGAGAAAAATTTCATTTATATCATTTGTGGAAGAGAAATAGATGAGAGGTTTAATGCAACTTGGTATGGTTCATCAAATCCTGTTTCTTTTAAAATTATAAAAAAGCAAAAACTAGAAAAATTACGTTACAAACTTATGTGTCCTACATCAGATTGCGAAGTCGAATTATCTTTTGTGGTGGCGGGAAAATCTTATTTTAAATCAAGCGACAAAATCAGCTATTTATTTTATGCCGGTGTAAAGATAAAGAAGAAAAAGTTAGTTTCATTAGATGAAAATAGCGTTTATACTATGCTTCATGGATTTAAAAATTATTTTTATACTAATTTAAAGACCAAAACTAATTAGCTAAAATATAATAACAAACACATTTAGAAGACTAAAAATAGTGTTCAAAATTCCAAGCCACAAGGTGTTGTTAGTGCTAATAGTGTTGTTTCACCTAGAGTCAGTAAAAAACGCTTAAATAAATTAATATTAAGTGATCAAGGGGAAAGTTTTTCAAGTAGCTGCAAAATTAGGAGAAATAAACAAATATAGCACCAACAAGTATATTTTTAAAATTGAAGATAAAGTAGGATTGCCTTGCAGTTAATTAAAGGTGGCTGACCAGCTAGTTTTAAAGTGGTTAGAAGGAATATGAACGAACTGGGTTTAGGGTTTAAAAGCCAATAAATGAAATCGACGTATGTATTCTAGTTATTGCGATATAGTTGGTATGATTGCACCTAATTTAATTAAACTTACCTTCTTTTACTTAAGACCAAATATGAAATAGTATGCGGATATTACTGAATTTCATCTTAAGGGACTAAAGTTTTATTTGTCAACCATTCTGGATGACTATGTTGGCGATATCGATTTCTACTTAATTTCAGGGCATCTTAATATGGAACTGTGTCAATGCTGGATAAAATTTTTGCTAAGCATTAGGCTCTAAATGCTTGTGATTTCCATACAGTGTAATATCAAAGTTCGATTTATCAGAGTGTATTGAAATTACATGGCATTTTTCAAAACGTGTAGCACAAATGAAATCCAATGCACAATCGCTTAGTGGAGATCTTCTTAACTTGATTAAAACGAAAATTTTTTATAGCCAAGAATATAAGTACCATAATCTGTAAAAACTAACTCAAGAAATTGCGTAATACACTATAAAGGAGAAAGAAAAAAGACAGACCAAAAAGCCTGACTCCGAATGAATATCGGACTCAAGCTTTAAAGAAATTATATAATTTTTATCAAAATTTTTGGACTCAAAACGTAATATAAATTTAAATTAGTCTTTTTTCATTAATAATAAGATCAATTGAATTGTCTTTTCTTTTTAAAATAGTTTTTCATCAATCAGATTAATGGAATAAAACCCCTAAAGTTATGCTTTATAAACGAATTAAATGAATTAATAAAATTAAATAAGTTTGACTTCTATAATGCTTGTAATTTTAGTAGTTAGTCTTCTACTAATTTTATTTTAGGAACATCAGAAGTTATTATTTCACCTTTATTTAATTCAACATGAATTTTTGATACCTGGCCGTAATCTTTATCAGGGTGCTTAGCTAAAATTTCATTAATGTCATCTTCGCCATTGTCAGAGAATATGTTTCCAGTTCCTCGTACAGCTTTAATAGTATAATCGCCAGGTTTGATATCTTTACCTACTGTCCAACTGCCGGGGGTCAGTATCTTTCTAAAAATACGTTTGTCTGGAGTTGGGATTAGTTTTGTTGATTCAATTCCGTCAATCTTTATCTTTTCTCCAGCTTTTAAGTCAGTGGTGTACGAAGAAAGTTTCATCCATGTATCATCCTCAGTTGGCCCTAAAATGACATTTATATTACGATCATTAGGACTGTTTCGTGAAAATAGATTGCCACTACCTGAGACGGCCTTAATTACATAACGCCCAGGTTTAATCTCTTTACCGACTTTATGAGTACCCGCCGATAGTGTTACTGCTTTAGCAGTATTTTTCTCTATTACTACTTTTTTGCTTTGTCGATTGTTACTTCCACCTTTATCACCTGATTTGTTCGTATCATTAGCTGAACATCCTATCAAAGAAAAGATGAATAAGCTTGTTATTAAAAATGATAAGGTTTTTTTTAGATTACCCATTACTTCCTCCCAAAGATTTACTACCATAGGTTTAATGTCGCTGGCGTTATGGACAAAGTATGAACCTTAATATTTAAGATTTTTAATGTAACAAAAACTTTATATAATTAAATTAAAAAATTTCATGTGATGCTTTTATTTTTTTAATTCTAGTATAAATAATTATTATAGAAGATACAAGAATAGATTATTTTAAGTGACAATTTTTCAGTATCAAAGTATATTGTACTTTTTAAAATAAAAGTTGAAGTAGGATAAAATCTAACAAGTGAATAAGAAAACTCTTTTATCAGAAAATAGAAATTTTTAATGGAGTGTGAGAGATTTAAACTTTCGATATAAAATTTTCAATCATACTCTCCAAAATTCAGATGAAAAATACATAGAGATTAAACTCCGATTGTTATACTTGATCCGACAACTTCTTGAATAGTAGTCAAGCATTCTTCACCCGATATAGTTATATCCTTAATCTTTAATATAAAAAAGAATTGAAAAAAGTTTAGTTAATTCATAGAAATTAATATTAATGAACAGAATCCTACAAAAATTTCAAAAAAATGTAGACATAAATAGAAACTTATGCTAAATTATTAAGAGTGGTCGAGAGATGACAACAAAATGGAGGATTAGCTCAGCTGGGAGAGCATCTGCCTTACAAGCAGGAGGTCACAGGTTCGAGCCCTGTATCCTCCATAATGATGGTGGTGTGAAGGGAAGTTCGCGCCGCCATTATTTATTGATTTAATAAATTGAATCCTTGCATTTTCTTTCAAAATAGGTATACTATTGAATGTGCTTTGATTCAGAATAATGACCCGTTGGTCAAGTGGTTAAGACATCGCCCTTTCACGGCGGTAACATGGGTTCAAATCCCGTACGGGTCACTTTGGAGGATTAGCTCAGCTGGGAGAGCATCTGCCTTACAAGCAGGAGGTCACAGGTTCGAGCCCTGTATCCTCCATCGTTCTATGGCTACCGAACATGCGGTAGCTTTTTTTATTATCAATGTATATATAAGAACATAGAACGAAAATTTTAAAAAATCGGTTCAAGTCCTGAGAGGATCCTTAAGTGGAGATGCCTTGTAACCGAATAGCTATTGTCTATAGGGGGACTAATATGGAAAAACGTTTGTTTACTTCAGAATCTGTTTCTGAAGGTCATCCAGACAAAATTGCTGATCAGATTTCTGATGCAATTTTGGATGCTATTATTGCCAAAGACCCTCAAGCTCATGTAGCTTGTGAGACCATCGTCAATACTGGTATTGTCTATGTCTTTGGTGAAATATCAACTAGTGCTTATGTTGATATTCAAGGAATTGTTCGCAAGACAGTTTTAAGAATTGGCTATGATAAACCAGAGCTTGGCTTTGATGGCAATAATTGCGCTGTCTTAATTGATATTGATGAACAATCACCTGATATTGCTCAAGGCGTTGATCATTCTCTTGAAACGCGTGAAAATCAATCTGACGAAGATCAGCTTGATCAAATCGGGGCGGGAGATCAAGGCTTAATGTTTGGTTTTGCAATCAATGAAACGCCTGAATTAATGCCTCTGCCTATTTCGCTTGCTCATCGCTTGATGAGACAGGTTGCTAAGCTACGCAAAGATGGTACTTTAACTTGGCTTAGACCCGATGCTAAGGCAGAAGTGACTGTTGAATACGATGAAAAACAAAAACCAACACGTGTAGATACAGTTGTTATTTCAACACAGACCGATGATAAGGTTTCAAACGAAGAGATTCGCCAAGCTATGATAGATTTGGCAATTAAAAAGGTAATACCTGCTAAATACCTTGATGAAAAGACCAAGTTTCTGATTAACCCATCAGGTCGCTTTGTTATTGGTGGACCTAAGGGTGATTCAGGACTGACTGGACGTAAAATTATTGTTGATACTTACGGTGGCTATGCTCGCCACGGTGGTGGAGCATTTTCTGGAAAGGATCCGACAAAGGTTGACCGCAGTGCCAGTTATGCTGCCAGATATGTGGCTAAAAATATTGTTGCTGCAGGCTTGGCTGATCGCTGTGAAGTTCAATTAGCTTATGCAATTGGTGTTGCTCATCCAGTTTCAGTTATGGTTGATACTGCCGGAACAGGTAAAGCAAGTGACGAACTCTTAACAAAAGCAGTACGTAAAGTCTTTGACTTGCGCCCCGCGGGGATAATTAAAATGCTTAATTTAAGGCGGCCAATTTATGAGCAAACAGCAGCTTACGGACACTTTGGCAGAACAGATATTGATTTACCATGGGAGAAAACTGATAAAGTTCAAGATCTTTTAAATTTTGTTCATGAAAATAAATAATTTTAGCAGCTAATGAAGGGGTTGTAATTGTGAAGAAGACAAATGTACGAGTAGTGATGATTGCGATTTTTATGACGACATTTATGACCGCCATCGAAGGTACAATCGTTTCTACTGCAATGCCAACAATTGTTTCTGATCTGAACGGATTGGAAATTATGAATTGGGTTGTTTCCATTTTTTTGTTTATGACTGCTGTATCAACTCCTTTATATGGCAAATTAGCTGACAGCTTTGGGCGTAAACCAATTTTTCTATTTGGAATAGCTCTTTTTGTGATTGGATCTGCTCTTTGCGGTCAGGCTCAGAATATGGTTGAATTAATTTTATTCCGTGTTATTCAGGGTCTGGGTTCTGGAGCCGTTCAACCGGTGGCTATGACCATAATTGCAGATTTATACAGTCTGGAAAAAAGAACAAAAATGCTAGGTCTAAATTCTGGTTTTTGGGGCGTAGCTTCAGTCATTGCTCCATTACTCGGTGGCTTTATCGTACAAAATCTTTCTTGGCATTGGGTTTTCTACATTAATGTGCCAATTGGTATCATTGCACTTTTATTAGTTGTCTTTTTCTTAAATGAACCAAAGAATAAGCAAAAGACAAAGCTCGATGTTAAAGGAACTTTTTGGTTAGTTGTTTTGCTTTTAACCTTAATGTTTACGCTTCAAGATTTAGGTACTCTTAATCCTTTTATGCTTATTGCTTTAATTGTACTAATCATAGTCAGCGCAATTATCTTTTATCATGAAGAAAAGCGCGCGGATGATCCGATAATGCCACTGTCAATGCTCAAGGGCAAAGAGTTCTTGGCTGTTAATATGATTACCCTGCTTGTTGCCGGAGTAGTTATTGGCTTTGAATTTTATATTCCAACCTGGATGCAGGGGATTAATGGTACTTCTGCTACTATTGCAGGTTTTGCCGTAACTCCAAGCTCTGTTATGTGGGTTGTGGGTTCATTTTTGATCGGTGGCATGTTGAGTCGCTGGGGTGTAAGAAAAACCTTCTTTGGATTGCTTACAATCCTGCTGATTGCTGACTGCATGTTATTGCTTGTTCCTATTCATACTCCGTTTTGGGTCTTTTGTGTCATAGCAACACTTAATGGCTTTTCCTTTGGTGGAGTTCTAACAGCTTCGCAAGTCAGGTCACAGGTTTTAGTTTCTAAAGAAAATATTGGTGTTGCTACTTCCTTTAACACATTAATGAGGTATTTAGGTCAAACAATGATGGTTTCCATTTTTGGTATTACCTTCAATACTGTCGTGGCACATCAACTTGCAAAACATCCGAATTTGACACAAGGCATGATGAACAAAATAGTTTCATCAGCTAAAGCCCAAGAACTATCTGCGAACTTAATTCCACAATTAAGGCAAGTACTTTTTAGTGCTTTAAAAGGGGTTTACTTCGTTTCGCTTGTTGCTATAGTAATATCTGTTATTTTTAATTGTATTTATAAAAGCAAAGAAAAAGCTAATTAGTCGTTAGATTTATAACAGACCTGCTGGTTTATTTACCAGCAGGTTTTTTATTTTAAAATTTTTTCATTAGTAGAAATATTTTGCCTGAAAAATTATAATAAATAATATTAAACTTAATAAGTAATTGGAGTATTAAAAAATGGCAAGGGAAATTACTAATTGGCGTTCCTTAGGTGGTTACACTGGATTTGAAGGAAGAAAAGTAAAAGACGGGATACTTTTTAGATGTGGGCAATTGTATAACTTGACTCCTTATCAAAAAGAACAAGTACAAGATAAATATCAAATTAAGAGAGTTTTTGATTTTAGGGGCGAGGAAGAAAGAAAACAATTTCCGGATTGTTTGTGGTCCGGATTAGATTATGTTGTAATTGATGTTTTAAAAGATGCTCAGGTTAATCAAGCCAGTGTTGATGAAATTGTTTCTGGTAATAATCAGGCTGAAGAAGATATGCTTACCACCTATGAAGAATTAGCTTTACAGAAATCTGCTCAAAAAGGCTACCATCAATTTTTAATGACTCTCATAAATGATCCTGTTCCGACAGCATTTCATTGTTTTGCAGGTAAAGATCGCACAGGAGTGGCAGCAGCTTTAATTTTGAAAAGCCTGGGAGTAAGTGATGATCAAATCTTAACGGATTATCTAAAAACTATTGAAGCGCGCAAGCAGGAAAATCAGGAAATTTTGGACTACCTCAGAGACCAATTAACAAATTCACAATTAAAAGATGTTGCTATAGCTTTAACGGTTCAAAAGTCATATTTAGAACGGTATTTTTCTGCCATTAGGCAAAATTATGGGGATTTTGATAATTACCTGATTAAAGGACTGAATTTACCGAGTGATTTTAAGAGCAAAATGAGGCAAATATATTTAGTCTAAAATTTAATTAAACAAAAAGATGATATGTTCCTTGAATTTTGGAATCATATCATTTTTAAGTTTTTGACTTCTTTCACTATTGATTTTGAGTATTAGTACATACCAAGTTGAAAACTTTAACAATTACGATTGTAAATAGTAATCTATACAGACAAAAGAAAAGTAAAGTTACAGACTGGTTAAACTAATGATTATTGCTTTACGACTTAAATCATTAGGAGAAAACTCAGTAAAATAAATTTGTACAGAGCTATTTTTTATTTTAATAAAATATATATGTTAATAAAAGAATAGTTAAAATTTTTTATAAATAATAAAACATATAACCGAAACAATAATAACTTTATACTAAAACTATAATAGTTATTAGCCTTATGAAATTAATTTTCAGATGACATTTTGACAAAAATAGGCTAGATTTGTAGAAAGTAGTTTTAATTATTAAAATTTTTACTAAGGAGAAAAAATGCAGCGCGATGATTATATTAAAAGTCTAGATCTTGAACCTCATCAAGAAGGTGGCTGGTTCAGGCAAGTTTATACTAGTGATCAACAATTTTATGATGAGGATAGTGATGGAAATCGATTTTATTACACTTCCATTTACTTTTTGCTTGATGATACCAGTTGTTCTCACTTTCACCGACTGAACCATGATGAAATGTGGTATTACCACGATGGAGAAGCGATTACTATTCATTGTATTGCTCCAGATGGTAAATATTCAGCTGTTAAATTGAGGAAAAATGTTTCTGCTGGAGAATTCATGCAATTCAAAGTTCCCAAACACACTATTTTTGCATCAGAAGTTACTAAACCAAACAGTTTTTGTTTAGTAAGCTGTGTTGTTTCACCAGGATTTGATTATCATGACTTTGAGATGCTTAAAAAGGCAGATTTACTAAAACAATATTCTGAATACAAAGAAGTCATTGAACGTCTAGCGCTAGATTAGAGTGATTATGAAAAAAGGATCCAAGGCTTTGAAAATAAGCTTGAATCCTTTTTATTTAATAAATAGTACTTTGTGCTCTTTGGTTTTCTAAATAATAATGGTAAAGGAAGGAATAGCCGATTAAAAGAAATGATATTCCTTCTAAAAATCCGCCAACTACGTCTGAAGGGTAGTGGACATGGCTAAAAATCCTTGTATAACCAATTAATATTGGAAAACATGCCCAAATGATACATAATACAGTTTTAGCGGCTTTATTTTTTATTAATAAAATTGTTAAAACAATCAAAATTCCAAATAATGTGGCACTGCCAACAGAATGACCAGATGGGAAACTATATCCGTGAGCTGTCACAAGGTGGTGGGTAAGTGGTCTGTGACGAGCTATTGCATGTTTGATAATCCAGTTGTAACCATTGGCTGCAATCATTGTTCCAGCTGTAAAAAATGCATAAGCAAATTTTCTGCAAAATGCTAAAACAATAACCATGATGATTGTTTCAATCATAATTACATTGGTATTGCCTAAATTGGTAAATGTTGTAGCAAATTTGATTACTGCAGGATTGTTATTGCAGATAATACTAATAATTGTTTGATCAAATTCACGAATAAATTGATTTTCAGAAGCAACCAGTATTGCCCAGATAGCATATAAGATCAAAAATATCGTCGCAGGTATTATGGTGTCTCTCTTTGTTTGAATTGTTTTGTTCAAAAACTTTCTCCCCTTGTTTTTTTTTGCATTTGTGGTAAATTATAATCATTATTGGTCAAAAAATAAAGATCAGGAACTAGTAGCAGTTTTGTTTTTCTATAGAGAAGAGTCGGAAGGTGCAAGACTTGAAAAGCAGATTGTGAACTGAGCCTGGAAAAAATCTAACGTTTGCTTTCCGCGTTAAGGGGCATGAGTGTCGCGCTTTTGGCGCGGAACTTAGGTGGTACCGCGATTATTCGTCCTATGAAAAAATATTTCATAGGACTTTTTTTATGAGGTAAAAATATGTATAATCACAAAGTTGTAGAAAAGAAATGGCAGGATTACTGGGAAAAAAATCAAACATTTAAAACCGGTAATGACCCGAAAAAGAAAAATTATTATGTTTTAGATATGTTCCCTTTTCCATCTGGTAAGGGACTGCATGTAGGGCACCCGGAAGGATACACAGCAACTGATATTGTCGCACGAATGAAACGTAGTCAAGGCTATAACGTCCTTCACCCAATGGGCTGGGATGCTTTTGGTCTTCCGACTGAACAGTATGCTCTCCAAACTGGACAAGATCCGGCCGTTGTTACTACTGAAAATATTGCCAATTTTAAAAGACAGCTGAATACTTTGGGCTTCTCCTATGATTGGAACAGGGAACTTGCAACTTGTGATCCAAAATATTACAAGTGGACCCAATGGACATTTGAACAAATGTATAAAAATGGTCTAGCCTATGAGGCTGAAGCCCCTGTTAACTGGTCACCAGATTTAGGTACAGTTGTTGCCAACGAAGATATTGTTGATGGTAAGACTGAACGTGGTGGTTACCCAATCTATCGCCGTAACATGAAGCAATGGATGCTTAGAATTACCAAATATGCTGACCGTTTGCTGGCTGGTTTAGACAATCTTGATTGGCCGGAAAACATTAAAGAAATGCAGCGCAACTGGATTGGTCGTTCTGTAGGTGCACAAATTACTTTTAAGGTTAAAAATTCCAATGAAACTTTTGATGTCTTTAGTACACGTCCGGACACATTATTCGGTGCAACTTACGCTGTGTTAGCTCCAGAAAACGAATTAGTTCAAAAAATTATGACTGATGGTCATAAAGATGAAGTCAATGCCTATATTAAACAAATTGAATCTAAGTCCGACCTTGAAAGAACAGATCTAAATAAAACCAAGACAGGTGTCTTTACAGGTGCTTATGCAATTAATCCTGTAAATAATGAAGAAATTCCTATCTGGATTGCTGACTACGTACTTGGCAGTTATGGTACTGGTGCGGTAATGGCTGTCCCAGCTCACGACTCCCGTGATTATGAGTTCGCCCGGAAATTCAATTTGCCTATTAAGGCCGTTATCAAGGGTGGAGATATTGCACAGGAAGCCTATACCGGTGATGGTCCACACATAGATTCTGAGTTCCTAAACGGACTCAACAATGCGGAAGCTAAAGAGAAAATTGTTGCCTGGCTCACTGAACACCATGCTGGAGAGAAAAAGGTTAATTACAAGTTACGTGACTGGGAATTTAGTCGTCAGCGCTATTGGGGTGAGCCAATTCCAGTAATTCACTGGGAAGATGGAGAAACAACGCTGGTTCCAGAAGATGAATTACCACTCGTTTTACCTCATGCTACTGACATCAAGCCGTCAGGAACACCTGAGAGTCCATTAGTTAATCTTAAAGACTGGGTCAACGTGGTTGATAAAAATGGTCGTAAAGGTAAAAGAGAAACTAATACTATGCCTAATTGGGCTGGTTCATCATGGTACTTCTTACGTTTTGTTGATCCTCAAAATGATAATAAATTAGCTGATTACGAATTGCTCAAGAAGTGGATGCCGGTTGACCTCTATATCGGTGGTGCAGAACATGCTGTACGACACCTGCTCTATGCAAGATTTTGGAACATGGTTTTATATGATCTGGGAGTTATTCCAAATGAAGAGCCGTTCCAAAAATTATTCAATCAAGGATTAATTCTTAAAGATCATGATAAAATGTCTAAGTCAAAAGGCAATGTTGTTAACCCAGATGACGTGATCGATGAGTACGGTGCAGACAGTCTGAGAATGTACGAAATGTTCATGGGTCCACTGGATGCTTCAATTGATTGGGATGATAATGGCCCTGCTTCTACCAAAAAGTTCTTGGACAGAGTTTGGCGTTTATTTGTTAACGATTTAGACCTTAAAGCTATTCCTCAAGAAAATATTGTGACTGAAAATGATGGCACCTTAGATAAAATCTATAACGAAACTGTTAAGAAAGTTACAGAGGACTTCGATAATTTACATTTCAACACCGCAATTTCTCAATTAATGGTTTTCATTAACGCAGCACAAAAAGCTAAAACTATTCCAAGAAAATATGCGGAAGGTTTTATTACCCTCTTGGCACCAATTGCTCCTCATATGATGGAAGAAATTTGGCAAATATTTGGTCATGATGAATCTGTTACGTTTGCAAAATGGCCAACCTATGATCCGGCTAAATTAGTTGAGTCAACGGTTGAGATTATGGTACAAGTTAATGGTAAACTGCGTGGGAACTTTACAGCAGCTGTTGGTTTGGATAAAGATGAAGTTCAGAAGCAGGCACTGGCTCTACCACATGTACAGAAGTTTTTGCAAGGCAAAGATGTAAAAAAGGTCATTGTTGTACCGAATAAAATTGTCAATATTGTAGCTAAATAAAGTTAATTTTTCCTAAAGTGCAAAGTATATTTGTTGTTAATTGCTTTTTTTCATTCACAATAATATAGTTAGTAAACTAGATTTAGGGAATATTAATGAGAGAAAATAATTTATCTGAAAAAAATACACAAAATACCTTCATTAAGGGCAGTGCATGGATGACTTTTGGCTCTATTACGTCACGTATTTTAGGAGCACTCTATATTATTCCATGGTTTTATTGGATGTCACCTTATGGCAACATTGCCAATGCATTAACTGCTAGAAGTTATAATATCTATAGTATTTTTATTTTAATATCTACAGCAGGTATTCCTGGCGCCGTTGCGAAACAGGTGGCAAAATATAATGCGCTTAATGAGTATGGTGTAGGACGTAAGCTTTTTCATCGTGGTCTGATTTTGATGGTAATTTTGGGTATCATTTCAGCTGCAATAATGTACTTTGCTTCGCCTTTTTTGGCTTCTAATGGTTCGCAGATTGATCCCAGACAGGTAAAAGTCATGCGTAGTCTGTCATACGCCATCTTGATAATCCCTGTTTTAAGCATTATGAGGGGATATTTTCAGGGATATGAGGATATGATGCCATCAGCCATGTCTCAATTTGTAGAGCAATTAGCACGAGTTATTTGGATGTTGTTAACCGCTTATATAATTATGCAGATGCAACATGGCAACTTTGTTGACGCTGTTGTGCAATCAAATTTAGCTGCAGCAATCGGAGCAATTTTTGGAATTGCCGTTCTAGCCTGGTTTTTGCTTTCGAGGCGTAACAAGCTTAATGAATTAGTTGAAAATTCTAATAATGAAATACAAGTTTCAACATCTGCTCTTTTTGCAGAAATTATTGCTCAGGCAGTACCGTTTATTATTATTGATGCAGGAATACAGCTTTTTTATCTGGTAGATCAGTATTCTTTTCATCCAATGATTGCCAGTTTGATCAATGCATCCAATAATACAATTGAAACTTGGTATGCGTTATTTGCTCTAAATGCTAATAAGCTGATTATGATTATCGTGTCTCTTGCTAGTGCAATGGCCGTGACAACAATTCCTTTGTTGTCCGCAGCACACACAAAGCATGACTTTCACGGGATTTCAAATCAAATAGGCAACACTTTAGATTTATTTCTATTTGTCATGACTCCAGCCTCTTTTGGTATGGCAGCAATTTCTACACCGGTTTATACAATTTTCTATGGGTATGACAAGCTAGGTTCAAATGTTTTATATCTTTCATCATTTACAGCAATTAGTTTAGGTTTATTCACTGTATTGATGGCGATTTTACAAGGTCTGTCAGAAAATGGTCTTGCAATTAAATATTTAGTATTAGGACTAATTATTAAAATTTTAATGCAGTATCCAATGATCTATTTGTTTAAGATTTTTGGTCCGCTGATTGCCACTAACTTAGGGATGCTCGTTATTATCTTTATGGCCTTAAAACACCTTAAAGTTGGCTATAATTTCAACCAGGATAGAACAAGAAGACGTTTTATTGGAATTACCGCATTTTCTGTAACCATGTTTTTAATTGTTTTGGCAGTAGAAAAAGGACTTGAATTGTTCTTGAATCCTGCAAGTAGTTTGCAGTCGTTGATTATAGTAGTTATATCCATTATTGTCGGGTGCTTATTTTACGGATTTGCTGCGATTAAGTCTGATTTGGCACAAAAAATTCTTGGGGATAAAATTATTCCTATATTAGAAAAATTGCATATTCATGCATAAGTGAAAAGGTAATTTAAAACTTGGTACCGTAGTAAAAACGGTATCAAGTTTTTTCTTTGGGCTAAATATATTTGGAACAATTTTATTAATAAACTTATAATAGCTTTTAGCTTTTAAAAGTTAAATAAAAAACTCTTCGCTAATTGAACTAAAACGCTATAAGCAAAGAGTTTATTAATTTAAACTGAAATATAATATTTAATTTATTGACTTAATCTTTTTAAGAATGCAATTATTTATAATTCAAAGTATAGTCTACACAGTCAATAATCTTATGCATACCTTCAAATAAAGCATCTTTTTCGGTAGATAACGAAATTCTAAAGTATCTGTCGGAATATTCCAAATCACTACCCTTGGCAACAATTACATGAAAGTGGTCTTCTAAGAGTTTATAGTACAAATCAACATCTTTGATTTCATCAGGAATTTTAATAAACATATATAGGCCTCCTAGATACTTTGAGGAAGCAAAATACTTACTTGTAGAAAGCAAATTAGTTAGTTTTTTACCTCTTTGTCCAATTTCTTCAATATGATGGGTATAATGATCTGGTTCTTGTAAAATTATTTCACCAATGAATTGACTAATAGTTGGGGCACTAAAAGTGATCCCCTCATTATAATAACCGTCTTGCTTAATAATATCGGCAGGAGCAATCACATAGCCTAGACGTATTCCTGGGATAGCAAAAGTCTTGGAAAAACTGCTGACTAATATTTGATGAGAAATGTCAGTTGAGACTGGTTGATATTTGTAGGTGCTCGGATAGTCGCTATAAACATGATCATCAACTAGAAAAATGTTGTTTTCCTCACATAGTTTATTCAAGAAGTTACGGTCTGATTCTGATAAACTTGCGCCTGTGGGATTATTAGGATAGTTAATGATAATAGCCTTAGTGTTTTGGTTTACTGCGTTTTTGATTTGATCTTTTGGTAGTGCAAAATCGGGAGCCTCTGATTTGACTATCACTGGCTTTGCTCCCACTCCTGCAATTAAATTTAAGTATGAAGGGAAGAAGGGAGCAATAACTATAATTTCATCACTTTGAGATTTGATGATTGACTTTAAGGATAAAAATGCACCATGTAAGCATGACACTGTGATTTGGATGTTATCTACATCAATATCTTTTATGCCATATTTTTCTTTGTAATATGTCACAATTTCTTTTCTAAGTTTTGGCAAACCCATACCCGGAGTGTATCCGTTGCCTTCTTTTTCAACTCGTTTCACAAGTTTGTCAATTATTCTTTTGTTTATTCCAGAACGAAAATCACCAATAGATAAGTCAATGTAATCTGATGGTAGTATATTAACGTCTAAGCTCATAATATATTAACCTTTCTTTAAGTAAATTATTGTATAAATCATATTATTTAATTCGAAAAAGGTCAAATTGCACAAAAAAATTCAGGTCTAATTTTTCATATAATCGAACTTGAATTTTTGAGTAAGACAAATAAATTTATTTTTTAAGAATTTAGTACTTATGAAATTCACCGTCAGGAGTGTCATTACTGTGATCCTTTTCAGGCATAACAATTGCAGCAATAATATATAAAAGCAATCCTGTAAAGAATGAAAACAATATTAAGGCTCCGCCTCCAATCCTGGTCCACGCCTTATCCCAGCCAAAGTATTCTGCGACTCCGCCAAAGACACCGGAGACAATCTTATCCTCAGATTTTGTTAAACGTTTTTGCATGACAATACCTCCTTTTACTATAATTTTAATACAAAAAAATCATTTAAGTACAATTGAAAACATATTTTTAAAAATAAAAGTAGCCAAGTCTAATTTTTTAAAAAATCACGTGCGAAATACCATTGATGCTGTTTAAAGGAATAGCAATTTTTATACTAATATAAGCATTTAATTTTTGCTTATTTTTAGTTGAATTGAAGTTGCTTCAAGTAACTACTGTGACTGTCAATTAGCAAGTTCTAAATAATACGCTAGAAACGGAGAAAAATAATAAAAACAAAAGAGCTAGATCCTTAATGGACTAGCTCTTACTATCTTAATATGATGCCCCGAAAAAGATTCGAACTTTCACTTAGTTACCTAAACAGCGACCTGAACGCTGCGCGTCTGCCAATTCCGCCATCGGGGCTTATTATTTTTAGCACAGTAATAATCATACCAAAAATTTGGTAAAATGTAAGCATAAAACGTAAAATAATCCAAAAAATATCAGGGAAGGGAGAATCATACTTGAAAAAGAAAGCAAAAACCATCATTCTATTTTTTATCAGCTTTTTATTACTGGCACTTCCAGTTGACGTGAATGCTGCTTCAAAATTGCCTGATAATTTTGATCAAGATAAAGTAGCTATAGATGCTAAAGCAGCAATAGCAATTGATAGTAAGACTGGCCAATTATTGTATGGCAAAAATATTAATCAGCCATTGCCCATAGCTTCAATGACAAAACTGATAACCGCATATTTAACCCTAAAGGCAATTGATCAGGAAAAAATCAATTGGAACACTAAGGTTACGCCTACTCGGCAAATTTTTGCCGTTGCCAGTAACAGAGAGTATTCAAACGTTCCCTTGCGTATGAAGCACACGTATACGATTAGACAATTGTATCAAGCAACTTTAATTGAATCCGCTAACGGAGCCGCAATGATGTTAGCAGAAGCAATTAGTGGTTCTCAGGTTGCGTTCGTTAAGCAAATGAGACAGCAGTTGCAAAAATGGGGCATTAAAGATGCTCGCATTTATACAACCTGCGGATTGCCCAACAAAAGCGTTGGTAATGATGCTTATCCTGGGGCAGGTAAAAATGATGAGAACATGTTGTCTGCCAAGGATATGGCTATTGTAGGCCAGAAATTAATACAGGATTATCCTGAAGTACTTAAGACTACTAAAATTGCTAAAATGGACTTTATTGACCAAAATATGGCAACGCCAATGAGCAATTTTAACTGGATGTTAAAAGGGATGCCGCAATATCATAAAAATCTAAAAATCGATGGTTTGAAAACAGGAACTACTGACGCTGCAGGTGCTTGTTTCATTGCCACTGCACCTTATCGTGGAGGGCGAATAATTACTGTGATAATGGGAGCGAAACATGTTACTAACACTGATCCTGCCCGTTTTATTCAAACAGCTAAACTGCTCAATTATGTTTATCAAAAGTACGAGCCATTAGTTTTTCAGCGTAATGAAGTAATTATTGGTCACACTAATATGGCAGTTCACAATGGACAAGCCAGGCAGATAAATATTGGTATCAAAAATAAAGCACTGATCTGGATACCACGAAATGGCTCTAAATTTCAGGTGGGTTTAACATCCAAAACTGTTGAAGCTCCAGTAGAAAAAGGGCAAAAAATCAACGCTTATTACTTTAAGATTGGCAAAAACAAAATTATTTCACTGCAAAGTCCTAATGGACTATTGTTGCCCGCCCATGCTTTAGAATCAACAAATAGAGTAAACATTTTTGTAAGGTTTTGGCGCTGGCTATTTGGAGGCTAATATGGCAGTAATTACAGAAGATATTTTGACCAAAGTAATAAAAAAAAGACCAAGTGACTCTCATAAAGGCAATTACGGTCGGATTTTATTAATAGGTGGCAGTGAAAACTATGGTGGTGCAATTATCATGGCCGCTGAGGCTGCACTTAATAGTGGTGCGGGACTCATTTCTGTGGCCACCCATGCGATGAATCTTGATGCATTGCATGCACGTAATCCTGAGGTCATGTTTATTGACTGGCGTGATCGGAATTTGATAAATTTAATGAAAAAAATGGATGTTATTGTTTGTGGGCCAGGTTTAGGATCCAGCACTTTTACTCGGCAATTAATGTCAAAGATATGTCAAAATGTTTCTCAAAATCAAATATTGGTTTTGGATGCGAGTGCTTTGGACATGATTGGTCAGGATCCAAAGCTAATTCCAACTCACCCCGGTTTAGTGGTCATAACACCACATCAAATGGAATGGCAAAGATTGAGTCAAATTAGAATTTCATATCAGACTGACAGTGCGAATTCAAATGCTTTGAAAAAGATTTTTCCTACCCAAAATGCTATTTTGGTTTTAAAATCAAATCACACTCACATTTATACCAAAGCCGATCAGATTTTTGTAAATCCATTAGGCAATCCTGGCATGGCTACAGGTGGAATGGGAGATACCTTAGCTGGTATAATAGGTGGCTTTACAGCTCAATTTGGCAATAGTTTGGATTCTGTTCTGGCCGCAGTTTTTATTCATTCTTTGGCAGGCGATAAAATTGCTGAAAATAATTATGTAGTGCGACCGACCGAAATAAGCGCGATGTTGCCACAGCTAATGAATCAATATGCTAATTAGATATTTTACGTTGAAAATTTGGTTGGGAGAAAGGTTATAACATGAAGAAAAGTCTTTTAAAAATTCTTACTGCTTTTTGTGTTTTATTAATATGTGCTATTAGTCTGGCACGAATTTCAATGCCATCTCAGCCAGAAAAGAAAAATTCAGCTATGGAAGTAAAGAAAACTGCTGTTATTAAAACAGCGGCATCTTATCGACCGTATCAGGATCCAAAAGATTTACGTTCCCCCTTTAATTGGAAAAAGCCAAGTGAGACAAAGCCCTATCCTAAAATTAAGCATCTCGAAAATGACTTAACAATTAGAGTCTCCCTAAAGGGTAATCGAGTTTACATCTTGCGGGGTAATAAACGAGTGTACACCATGCTTGCAAGTGCTGGTTTGTTTAAAAAAGGCAAGTCATTGACACCAACAGGAAATTATAAAATTAAAAATGGTCGTGGAGATTCTTTTTATAATCCTGAATTAAATGAAGGTGCTAATAACTGGACTAGTTGGGACAAAGAAAATGTTTATCTTTTTCATTCTGTTCCTACGAAAGGCAATGGCAAATACAATATTAAAGAGGCTGAAAAGTTAGGTGTCAAGCCTGCCTCTCATGGCTGTATCAGATTAAGCGTACCTGATTCACGCTGGTTGGCTGAAAATATTCCAGTAGGTACCAAAGTAATTATCAAAAATAACTAAAAAATTTGGCTAAGCTTTCATTTCCTGTTATAATCTTTTGATGAAAGTGGTTAGGAGTAGTAGGCATTTTTCTAGAAAAGCGAGTTTGAGTTGGTGAAAGTCAAGCTGGAAAAATGACTGAAGGCGTGCCTAACTAATAATTTAGCAAATTTAATAAGCGGATACTTTGTATCAAATAGAGTGGTACCGCGGGTTATAACTCGTCTCTTCTTCAAATAATGAGGAAGAGACTTTTTTTGGCATTTAGGAGGAAAAATGGATTTTAAAGATAAGGTAGTTGACTTAATCGCTAGTCAGGTTGACCTTTCCAAAGATCAAATCAATTCATTAATTGAAAGACCAAAAAATGAAAAAATGGGTGACTATGCTTTTCCAGCCTTTGCATTGGCAAAAATGCTGCATCAAAATCCTGTAGTTATTGCGCAAAATATTGCAGACAAACTAAAAAGCAGCGACTTTGCTTCAATTAAAGCTGTTGGACCCTACGTTAATTTTTCTATCAATCACAGCAAGTTGATTTCACAAACTCTCACAGAAATCTTGCAACAAAAAGAACATTATGGTGACCAAAAATTGGGAGAGGGGAATGTTCCTATTGATATGTCTAGCCCCAACATTGCAAAACCAATGTCGATGGGGCACTTAAGGTCAACAGTAATTGGCAATTCAATTGCCAAGACCCTGCAAAAAGTTGGTTACACACCAATTAAAATCAACTATTTAGGTGATTACGGTACACAATTTGGTAAATTAATAGCGGCCTACAAGCACTGGGGTGTGGAAGAAGACGTTAAAAAAGACCCGATCATGAATTTATTTAAATATTACGTCAAGTTCCATAAAGAAGCTGAAAAGCACCCTGAGCTTGAAGATGAAGGTCGCGCGTGGTTTAAGAAATTGGAAGAGGGTGATCCAGAAGCAGTTAAATTATGGCAATGGTTCCGGGATGTTTCCTTGGCTGATTTCAACCGTATTTACAAAGAATTGGGTGTCACTTTTGATTCGTATAAAGGTGAGGCTTTCTTTAACGATAAAATGCAACCTGTGATTGATGAACTGAAAGAAAAAGGACTTTTACATGAATCTCGTGGTGCACAAGTGGTTGACATGGGTGAAGATGAAAATCCAGCTTTGATTGTTAAATCAGATGGTACTAGCATCTACTTGACACGTGATCTGGCAGCTGCGATTTATCGTATGAAAACTTATCATTTTGTTAAAATGCTTTATGTGGTCGGCAACGAACAGGCTCAGCATTTTGTAGAATTAAAATCTGTTTTGAAAAAAATGGGTTATGATTGGGCTGATGAAATTTACCATGTTCCTTTTGGATTGATTACTCAAAATGGTAAAAAATTATCTACTAGAAAAGGCAATGTGGTATTTCTTGATCAAGTTTTACAAGATGCCGTTAAACTAGCTCAAAAACAAATTGAGCAGAAAAATCCTGATTTGACCAATAAAGATCAAGTAGCTCATGATGTTGGAGTTGGCGCAGTTATTTTTCATGATTTAAAGAATGAAAGAACCGAAAACTTTGACTTTGACCTTGATGAAGTTGTTCGTTTTGAAGGTGACACAGGTCCATATGTGCAGTATACAAATGCTCGTGCACAAAGTGTTTTGCGCAAGGCAGCTGCTCAAGGTCACGAACCGCAATTAACAGATATAAAAATCGATGATGACTGGTCTTTTGGTGTTGCTAAGTCCCTTGCTGATTTTCCTCGTATCATTGCTCGCAGCAGTGATAAGTTTGAGCCGTCAGTTATTGCTAAGTTTGCTCTTGATTTAGCTAAGAAATTTAACAAGTATTATGCAAATGTTAAAGTTTTAGTAGATGATGATCAAATTAGTGCTCGATTGGCATTAGTCCAGGCAACTTCAATTGTTTTAACTGAATCTTTGCGTCTATTAGGTGTGAATGCTCCTAAAGAAATGTAAAAGTTTTAAATAATAACGTTTACATCAAATAAAAGATTGTTCAACGATTAATTAATACGATACAATATGACTGTAAGTTTAATAGGAGGTATATTTAATGGCATATTTAGATAATGGTAATCAAATCTTTAAAGATGCTCGTAAAAACCATTATGCAGTAGGTGCTTATAACACTAACAACTTGGAATGGACACGTGCAATTTTGCAAGCAGCTGAGGAAACAAGAACCCCAGTTTTAATTCAGGTGTCAATGGGTGCAGCTAAGTACATGGGTGGCTATAAAGTTGCTAAAGACTTAGTTGAAGACGAAATGGATGCAATGGACATTTCAGTTCCAGTTGTATTGAACTTAGACCATGGTAGTTTTGAAGCTGCTAAAGAATGTATTGCTCTTGGCTACTCATCCGTTATGTTTGATGGTCATGCTTTACCAACTGAAGAAAACTTAGCTAAAACCAAGGAAATCGTTAAGTTAGCTCATGAACGCGGTATTTCAGTTGAAGCTGAAATTGGTAAAATTGGTGAAAACCAAGGTGCCGATGGTGGAGAATTAGCATCTGTTGAAGACGCAAAAACTTTTGTAGCTGCAGGTGTTGATAAACTTGCTTGTGGTATTGGCAACATTCACGGCGTTTACCCAGAAGGCTGGAAGGGCTTGAACTTTGATCGCTTAAAGGAAATTGCTGATGCAGTTTCTGTACCATTAGTTTTACATGGTGGTTCAGGCATTCCTGAAGAGCAAGTTAAGAAGGCTATTTCCCTTGGAATTTCTAAAGTTAACATTAACACTGAATTCCAATTGGCTTTCCAAGCTGCTACTCGTAAGTACTTTGAAGCTCACAAGGATGAAGACAAGGATAACAAGGGTTATGACCCTCGTAAGCTTCTTCTTCCTGGTACTGAAGCAATTACAGCTTCAATGAAGGAAATGATCACTTGGCTTGGTACTCCATCAATTGATGACAAAATTAAGTCAGCAGGTTTTGACAAGAGTTCATTGAACTTGGAATAATTTAATAATTATAATATAAGAGAGATCAATCTGAATTATTGATCTCTCTTTGCTTTAACAGCTGGGGTTAAAAATCGACTGCAAACGAAAAACACCATTTTCGTAGTCGTATTTTAAGACTGAACAGTTTTTAAAGTGATATTTGCGTTCAAAAGTATTATATTTTTCCCACTTTCTGTAAAAATTTGCTATAGCACCGGCGTGCGATACAATCAGAATATGTTGATAAGGAGATGATTCTGCAATACTGATAATCGCTTTATTGATTCTTGCGACTACCTGTTTTTGGGATTCACCACCAAATTGAACAAAAAAGTCGTTATAAGGTAGTGGCGGATTTAAGTGTTCACCTTCTCCTTCGTATGTACCGAAATTCCACTCGCGTAAATCTTTGTGTGTTTTAAAAGGTAGATCGGTCACTATTTTTAAAGTATCTATTGCCCTTTCAGAAGTTGAACAATGTGCCTCTTCTAAATTGACTTTATCATGCTCAAAATATTCTTTTTTCGTTTCTTTTGCTTGTTTGATTCCTAAAGAAGTTAAAGGTGAATCACAAAATCCCTGAATCTTATGTTGGACATTAAACAAAGTTTGTCCGTGACGCATTAAATAAACATATTTCATATTTTTACCTTCTTTGATATATATACATTTAATTGTAAACAAAAAGTTCATAAAAATCTAAATGAAATAAATTGACTTAAAGTTCAATTTAAGCGTTATACTCAAGAAAAGAAGTATGGAGGGATAAACATGATTTTTGAAGAAACATTTACACTTAATAATGGGGTAAAAATCCCTAAACTAGCATTAGGAACCTGGAAAATCCCAGATAACGAGGTAGCTTCGCCCGTGCAAACAGCCTTAAAAATGGGTTACAGGCATATTGATACTGCTCAGGCATATCATAACGAAAAAGGAGTTGGCCAGGGTATCAAAGATTCAGGTATTAGTCGTGACCAAATCTTTATTAATTCTAAAGTAGAGGCTGAAATCAAAAATTATCAAGAAGCTAAAAAGTCGATTGATGAAACCCTTACTCGTATGGATCTTGACTATTTAGATATGATGATTATTCACAATCCTCAACCTTGGAAGGAAGTTAACCAGTCAGATGATCGTCATTTTGAAGGAAATATAGAGACTTGGCGAGCATTAACAGATGCTATGAAAGAAGGAAAATTACGCGCAATTGGCGTTTCCAGTTTTCAGCCAGAGGATTTGCAGAATTTAATTGACAACAGTGATGTTAAACCAATGGTAAATCAAATTTTGTGTCATATTGGAGCAACACCAAAAAAGTTGATTGATTTTTGTCAAAAACATGACATTGTTGTGGAGTCATTTTCTCCAGTTGCTCACGGTGAGGCTCTGACGAACAATACTATTAAGACTATGGCAGAAAAATATCAAGTTTCAGTTGCACAGCTATGTATTCGATATGATTGGCAGCTCAATACAGTGGTTTTGCCAAAGTCTGTTAATCCAGAGCATATGAAGCAAAATGCAGAATTGAACTTTGAAATAAGTGATATAGACATGAAAACTTTGGAAAATATTCATAATTTTGATTATGGCTCTTCGAGTCATTTTCCAGTATTTGGTGGAAAAAGATAAAAAAGAGTGTTTCAAATCTTTTAAAGTGAACTTGAGTTTAATTTTTTCGAATAAGTTATCAGAATATAAAGTTAATTTATTGATTTAATTTGATAATAAAGACAATCAAAAACCTAACTTACCTTCTAAGCTGATTTATCAGTTTAGAAGGCTTTTTTGTTTAAAAAATTTAAATTAAGTCAATTTTTACCTAATAAAGTAACTTCTTGATAAGCATATTTTTACTTACAATTAATATAAATGTCCGTTGTAGAAACAAACAACGGACACTTTTTAATTATTTAAGCGTTTACATAAGTAGCAAAATAAAAATATCAGGAGGTATGACCAGTGCATAAAGAAATTAGTCAAGAAATTATTGATTATCTCAAGCTTCACAATAAGTTCATTACTTCTGAAGAACTATCAAATGGTTTAAATGTTTCAAAAAAAACAATTGCTCGCCATATCAATAGTATCAACAAAAAATATTCTCAACCAATAATTGTTTCCCAAAGGGGGCGGGGCTATGAGCTAAATTATTCAAATTATCTAAATGTGGCAAATAGCAATGTCCATAATGATTCATCAACACAGCTCAGACAGGAGAACATGCTGGCAAAGTTGCTTTTTGCATCCCCCAACGATGTTAAAATTTATGACTTAGTTAACAGTTTGTATATCAGCGAACCTGTCTTGAGAAATGATGAAAAGCAAATCAGTAAAAGAATATGTAAGTGGAATTTAAAACTTGAAAGCAAACAAAGATCAGTAAGGATTACTGGCAATGAGAAAGACATCAGAAGTGCTTTGATGGAGGTAGTACTTCACATTAATAAGTCTACTGACATTGAAACTTTGCGGAAAAATACTTCTCAATTAGATCAAAAGGATTTTAATTTTGCTTTAAGCCAGGTAGAAATGGCACTGCGAGTTTTAAATGGCTCGTTACCTTATCCGTATAATATAAATTTTTTTGCTCATATTTACGTTCTTTTGATTAGGGCAAAAAAATTTAAGGCAATTGATAAGTCAATTTCTTTAGATACCAGTTTGCAAACAGAAATTAAAATGAATCCTGAAATTTTTAGCATTTGCAAAAGTATTGTATCAAACATGAAAAAGTATCTGGGCTTTAAAGGAGAAGAATTAGATTCCGAGGTGTATTACTTGTTTAAGTATCTGCTAACTTCTCGTTTTAATTCATTTGATGGCATTGTTCTTGATGATCGCGATTTGGCAGATCAGGTTACCGACTTTTTTATTTCCAAAGTTTCCGCTTATTTGCATTGCAGCTTTTCACCTTCTATAAAAGATGAAATTAAAAATCATGTTTTGGCCATGATCAGCAGGTTGAAAATGAAGATATCCTTACCAAATGCCCTTTTAAAAGATATCAAACTGGAATATCCGCAAGTTTTTACCGCTACTAAAAAAGCTGCAACCATAGCAAGTCAAAAATTTAATTTACCGGTAATCCCGGATGATGAAACTGGCTTTATCTGTTTGTACTTTGCTAAATATTATGAAGAAAATAATAAATCGAATAAGAAGATTAAGGCCTATGTGATTTGCACAACAGGTATTGGGACCTCTGGAATTATTTCTACCAAGATAAAAAACTCAATCCCTGAAATTGAAATTGTTGGATTAGCTTCTAATTATAATATTGAAAATATTATCAAAAATAAGCCTGAAATTGAATTGTTAATTAGTACAGTTCCTATTAATTATCACGGAAAGATTCCTGTTGAATTAGTAAGTGCCTTTTTTACGAAAAAGGATGAGCAGAAAGTCAGAAATGTAGTAAGGAACATCATTAATGAACGAAATTTTGCTTAAAAGTTGTGATTTTGATGTAACAGATCAAAAAGCGGCTTTTAAAATTGTAGCTGATATAGTCGCTTCAAAAATGTTTGTGAGCAAAGCAACAGTTTTAAAAAGTTTGTCAACGAGAGAAAAAATCGCTAACACGGCTTTGGTAAAGGGAATTGCCATTCCTCACATAATTTTAGAATCCGATTTTACGCCTTGGTTATTGATTCTAAAATCAAAAATTTTGATAGCTGATTGGGATTGTCTTGATGATTCCAAGGTTAATACGCTTATCTGTTTAGTAGTTCCTAAAATAATAAAAAAATCCAACAAAAGCTTTAAAAAAATAATTCAGATCATAGACAAGTTGGCTAACGACACTGTCATTGCAAAAATAAACAAAGCTGAAAGTGCAACTGAAATTGTTCAGATTTTAAAAAGATAGGAGGTCAAAAATTTGGCTGATAAAGAAATTAATATTGCGAAAGTCATTAATTTAAACTTGATTGACCTTCATTTAAATGGAAAAACTAAAAAAGATGTAATTAAAGAGCTCAGTACTCTTTTGAAAGAGGATGACGATATTACAAATACCCAGGACTTCATTGATGACGTATTTCTACGTGAAGAAGAAGGGGAAACTGGAATTGGTCAAGGGGTAGCAATTCCACACGGCAAATCAAAAGCCGTCAAAAATACTATGATAGCGATTGGTCTAAGTGATCATCCTATACCTTGGGAAACTTTAGATGATAAACCAGTTACAGCCGTAATTTTATTTGCAGTCAGGGATCAAGATGCGGATACGTTGCACCTAAAGCTTTTACAAAGAGTGGCAATTTTACTGTCTGATGATGATTTCATTGATAAGCTACATGCCGCCAAAAATAAGAAAAATGTTATTGATCTTTTGTGTGGAAACAAAGGGAGATGATTAATTATGAAAATAGTTTGTGTTTGTGCTTGCACATCTGGTATTGCCCATACTTATCTAGCAAAGGCAAAGTTGGAAAAGGCAGCCAAAGAATTGGGGGATGAAATTCATGTTGAAACCCAAGGAACAATCGGTACTGAAAATGCATTAACTCCTGAGCAAATTGCTGAGGCAGATGTAGCATTGCTGGCTGTTGATATTGCAACTACTGGCAACGAGCGCTTTAAAAATATTCCGACAGTAAAAGTAGGTACTTCTCTGGTTGTAAAGGCTCCCAAACAATTGCTGAAAAAAATTGAAGAAGAAGTGAAAGAAAGAAAGAGTCAAAAGGAGTGATTTAAATGAGTACATTTGTCACAGGTGCTAAAAAAGCTGGATCAGCCGTCAAAAAGCATCTGTTAACTTCCATTTCATACATGTTGCCATTAGTTGTGGCTTCTGGGTTATTGATAGCCATAGGTAATCTGATGGGCGGTAAGCAGGTAACAAGCCTTGCACAAATGAACTTTCCCAATAGCATGACCACTTTAGGTGTGCTGGGAATGGGATTATTACCATCGTTCATCGCCGGCTATATTGGTTATTCAATTGCCGATAGACCGGGTATTGCGCCTGGATTTCTTGCAGGACAAATAGCTTCTTTTTTGGGAGCAGGTTTTCTTGGCGGTATCATTGGAGGATTTATTGCTGGTTATATTGCACTAGGTATTAGAAAAATTAAAGTCCCTCGGTGGGCTAACGGACTGATGCCTATGTTAATAGTACCAACTGTTACTGCAATTTTTACAGCTCTGATTATGTTTTTCCTATTAGGTCAACCATTAACAGCTGCCACGACCGCTCTTAATCACTTCATTACTGGCTTAGATCGGTCACAAAGAGCCTTATATGGCTTCTTAATTGGCTGGATTGGTTGTGCTGATTTTGGTGGAGCTATCAGCAAAATTCCAAACCTAATTTGTGATGGCTTATTGCTTGATGGGATCAAAGGGCCTGAAGGAATTAAAGTCCTAGCTGCCATGGTGCCACCATTTGGAATTACTATGTCTTACTTTTTAGCCAAATTATTTCATAAAAATATTTATACCAAAAGAGAAATTGAAAATATCGAAGTAGCTTTTCCGATGGGATGTTGCATGATAACTGAAGGTGTCATTCCAATTGCAATGAATGACTTATTACGGACTTTGCCTTGTACTTGGATTGGCTGTGGAATTACAGGAATGATTAGTTATGGCTGGGGAAATGAAAGTTCAGTTCCTTCTGGCGGAATCTTTGTCATTCCAGCTATGTCTAAGCCTATGATTGCCGTAATTGCTTTATTAGCAGGTTCATTAGTAACAGGAATTTTATTGGCAATTATTAAAAAGCCATTGACTGATAAAGAAATAAATGAAACACAAGACGAAAGTCAAGATGATGAAAAAGATGTTGACCTTTCAGGTGTGAATTTACAATAAAAAATTTAGAGGAAGTGATGCAGAATTTAATTTAAAAAAGTTAATTTAATTTAATGTAATGTAATTAGTAGACGAGGAGAAAAAATGACCTTAGTAAATATGAATCAGCTGCTTGAGGTAGCAAGAAAAAACAATTTTGCAGTAGGAGCATATAATGTTTCAAACTTGGAATTAATGAGAACTTCAATTGAACAATGTGAATCTGATTATGCACCTGCGATTATTATGATCCACCCAACAGAATTAAGATATTGCAAAGATGATTTTATTAGCTATGTTTTAACTCGTATTCGTGACAGTAAAATTCCAGTAGCACTCCATCTTGATCATGGTGATTCTGTGGATAGTGCAGCTAGAGCAATTCATGATGGCTTTAGTTCAGTAATGATTGATATGTCGGCTGAAGATTGGGATACAAATGTTGCTCTAACTAAAGAAACAGTAACAATGGCTCACAGAGTTGGTGTTTCTGTTGAAGGTGAAGTTGGTACTATTGGTCAGACTGGAGTTCATGTTGAGGGACACAAAAAAGAAGGCATTTATACCACACCTGAAGAAGCACAAAGATTTGTCGAAGAAACAGGTGTTGATACTTTGGCTGTTGGTATTGGAACTAGTCACGGCATTTACCCAGCTGATGTTACTCCTAAAATCAGAATTGATATTTTACAAAAGATAGTTCAGGCAGTTCCTGATACACCTCTAGTCTTGCATGGTGGTTCTTCAAATCCAGATGAGCAGATTGCTGAAGCAGTGAAGAATGGAATTAGCAAAGTTAATATTTCATCGGATTATAAACATGCTTTCTTCGAAAAGACTCGTGAAATCTTATCCGAAAATGATGGCTGGGATCCAAATCATTTGTTGCCAGAAGCAATTGAAGCAGGGAAAAAGGTTATACACCATAAAAATGATTTGTTTAATTCAATTGGAAAAGCTAAATTATATGAAGGCATTGATCCTTGGAGATCAGATAAAATTTAAGTATTAATCATTATAGAGGGTCTACAACATTGGAATTTTGTTTCAAAAGTTTGTAGACCTTTTTTATGTGTAGTCGCAAATCCATATATTATTTTGATATTTACCTGGAAAATAGCAGTATAATATATCTTATATTATTAAATTAAAAAGATATATTTAAGGAGATAATTGCAGTGCGTGAAGAGTTAAGGTTTTTGAATTGCATCGACCATGAGGTGCCAATGCAAGTTGATATTCCAAATGATGGAGAAAAATTTCCTGCTGTATTGATGATTCATGGTTTCATGTCTTCCAGGAATAATGATAACCATATGTTAGCAAGAATTAGCAAAAAAATTGTAGAAGCCGGAATCGTTGCGGCAAGAATTGACTTATGCAGCATGGGAGAGAACCTTTATTCAAGAGAAAATTATGGCATGAAAGTGATGACGGATGAGGTTAAAGCGAGTTTTAAATATTTGCAGTCTTTACCATATGTTGAAGAAAATAATGTTGGACTTTTAGGTCATAGCCTTGGTGGTCGCTTAGTATTTACTTGTTCTACGTTACCAGCAAAAATTATAGTTTCTCTAAATGGCGCTATCAATACTTCTGAGCCTCTTGAAATGGCATATGATAAATTTCAAATGGATAATTTAGGTTACTGCATTGTTCATACCAGTAGCGGTGGTGTTGAACTGGTATACCGCAGGTTCTTTGATGAATTGAAAACAACTTTGAATGACAACATTAAAAATTTTAAAAATCCAATTTTAGTTGAAGTATGTACCAGCGATCCTACTTTGGATCCAAATATCAGTCTGAATTTTATTAAAAACTGTCACATGGATAATGTAGATTCGTTTACTGTTGAAAATGCGAACCATACTTACAATGTTGAAACTGGTGATTTTACCAAACTTAATGAAGTTATTGGTAAGGTCGTGCCTTGGATTAGTTCGCATATAAAATAAAAAACCAGTCTTTTGTAAGACTGATCTGTTAAAAATAATTTTGAGCTAAACTTTAATTATTAAAGTTTAGCTTTTTATTTATAACTTTGTGAAAGTAGTTGGTTCTTTAAGTGCACGCTCTGTCCAAAGCAAAACTTGATTTTGATGAATTTCAATTGGTAAAAGCTCATGCTGATACAATCTTTCTTCCACATACATTTTACCTTTTTCATTAACAATAACAGGATAATCCCACTTGCCAATTGTAACTGTTAAATTACCATCTTTTTCATTTAGAGTGATTAAACCGTAGCCTGGGTTTTCATAATCTCCTAAAAGATTATCTTTAGCCGCAAAATTTTTGGGTGATTTTCCTTTAAGAATGGCAATGTTTTCTTCACGGGTTGCTAATTTTTGATCAACAATCTGTTTAATTTTGCTAGTCCAATCCGTATCAGAAATACCTAAGGTATCATCTATTGTTTGATATGCCAATGCAAAAATTGCATCTGTTGAATCCATATTTGTGGTCGAAACAAAAGCTAAATCAAGATCAGGAACAAAGCCCATGAAAGAGCAGTAACCAATGTATGAACCACTGTGGTAGAAGTATTTGTGTCCGCGGTAATCTTCCATCATCATACCTAAACCGTAAGCACCAAAATTAGCACCGCCGTAAGCACGGCTTGGAGCCATAATTGATTGAGGCAAAAAGTGTTCAGCCATGGCATTGCCTTTGTTTTCTTTTTGCAATTTTAACTGGTATTCAGCCCAGGTAAGTAAATCCGAAATAGATGAGAGCATACTGCTGGCACCACCAACTTTACCAGGTGCAATAAAAGGAACCTCTTCTGTAATTCCTTTGTCTCTAATATATGGTTTAACTATATCTTCTCTTGGTGCTTCATGATGGTTAATATAAGTTCTGGTTAACTTAAGGGGTTCGAGTAAATGCTGTTGCTCATAAGTACCGTAATCTTCGCCAATTACTTGCTCAAAAGCATAGGTGGCTAAAGCAAAGACCAGGTTGCTGTATTGCATTTTATAACGTAATTCATGGTTAGGCTTTAAATGACCAACATGTTCAGCTTTTTCTTTTAAAGAAAGATCATGCTTGTTCATATTAGTGAAACGCATTAGATCGTGAGCTGGTAAGCCACTTTGATGGCTAAGGGCATCCCTCCATGTTAAATGATCTTCAGCATATTTATCTTCTAGCTTAAGCTCAGGCCAAGACATTTTTAAAGGATCATCTAGATTTATCTTACCTTTATCAGCTAATTGACAAACTGCAGTAGCAAAAAATGTTTTGGAAATTGAAGCTAAAGGATAAAGATTGTCTTGCTCAGCTTGACCATATACATGACTATAGCTTTCACCTTTGTGATAAACACCAATTCCTAAACTGGGTAAATTAAAAGTATTAATAGCTTTTTGAGCTAAATCGGCAATTTTTTGCTTGTTCATATTCACTTTCTAACTCTTTCTATATTTATTTTTTCCATATTAAAATTATACAGAAGCATTTGTTATTTTACACTAAATAAAAATTCTTTTAAATACACCTTTAAAATATATGATTATACGATTTGACATAAATGAAAAATTTATTAATAATATTAGTAAAATATAATGAAATGAGTGATTTTTATGAAAAAAAGAAGTAAGCTTGCTTCTGCTGGCATTTTGAGTCTAGCTACCATAACACTGGCAGCCTGTGCTAAAAGTGCTAACAATAGTGATGACACTAATACAGTGAAAAAATTTCCTGTTGAAGCTCCTAAAAAGAATGTTAAAGATGGTGGAACTGTGAAAGTTGCAGTTGTTACAGATACACCTTTTTCAGGTATTTTTTCACAAGAACTTTCCTCTGAAGACCTAGACTCAATGGTTGCAGCTCCCGGTCAAGAAACTTTATTCGATAGTGATGATCAATATGGTGTCACTGATAAAGGTCCAGCTACACGTAAATTAGATCCTAAAAATAAGACGATCACAATCAATATTAAAAAGGGCGTTAAATGGTCTGACGGTAAGCAAGTAGTAGCCAAAGATTTCGAATATGCGTATGAGATTTTGGCTAACAAAGATACAGCTTGTCCGCGGTATAGCAGTCAGTTTGAAGTCTTAAAGGGCTTAAAAGAATATCACGAAGGCAAAGCTAAAACTATTTCTGGAATTGAAATGCCTGATGGAGAAAATGGCCGTAAAGTTGTTTTACACTGCTCAGCTTTAAATCCAAGTATGTCAAATGCAGGAAGTCGTTCGCTTTGGGAAGCAGTTGAACCTTATCATTATTTAAAAGATATTCCTTTTGCTAACTTAAAGTCTTCAGATAGGATCAGGAAGAATCCCTTATTTTTCGGACCGTTTAAGATTGAAAAACTAGTTAGAGGGCAATCTGCAACCTGGGTACCGAACAAATATTACTGGAGAGGGAAACCAAAATTAGATAAAGTTGTTATTTCAGTGGTATCTCCTAATTCTGCTTCTCAAGCAATTAAAAGTCATAAATTTGATATTATTCCTGTAATTAATACCCAGTGGCCACAAGTTAAAAATACTAAAAACGTGAACTTCATTGCCCAAATCCCAATTGCTTATCATTATTTAGGCTTTAAAGTAGGAAAATGGGATGCTGAAAAGAGCAAGAATGTTATGAATCCTAATGCTAAAATGAATAATAAGGCTTTAAGGCAGGCAATAGGTTATGCCATGAATGTTGATGCGGTTAATAGGCGTTATACATATGGTTTAACGTTTAGAGTAAAAACTTTGGTTCCAGAAAAGTTTGGTGACTATTTTGATAAAACTGAGAAAGGATATAATTACGACTTAAAAAAGGCAAATCAGATTTTGGATAAAGCGGGTTACAAGAAGAAAGGAAAGTGGCGCGTTCAGCCAAATGGCAAGCCTTTGGTAATTCATTTTGCAGCTATGAGTGGAGATACTACTCAGGAGCCAATAGTTCAAAACTACTTGCAGCAGTGGCATAAAGTTGGACTGAATGTACAATTGTCCACGGGTCGTTTAATTGAACACAATTCTTTCTATGATAAATTACAACATGATAATAAAGGCGTCGACATGTATCTGGCTGGTTGGTCAACACCTACTGAACCTTCGCCACATCCATATTATAGTGAATCAGCACCTTTTAACATGACCAGATTTGTAACTGAAAAAAACAATAAACTTTTGGATGAGATAAATTCTCAAAAGGCTTTTAATCATGATTATCGGGTTAAAAAATTTCATGAATGGCAAAGATATATGAATGATGAAGCCTATGTTATCCCAGTTGATAATTCCTATCAGATCTTTGCAGTTAATGACAAGATTTCCGGCTATTCGCTTAAGCCGTCAAAACAAAACAATAATCATCCTTTGTGGAATGAAGTAGGTTTTACTAAATAGAAAGAAGCTGTAAATTTCAATGAGAACTGGAACAAAAATTATAACTTTAGATAATGGCTATCATTTGTGGACAAGTACCCAAGGTGAAGGCGATATTCATTTATTAGCTCTTCACGGTGGACCAGGAGGAAATCATGAATATTGGGAAGACGCTGCTGACCAATTAGCAAAGCAGGGACTACATGTTCAAGTTACTATGTATGATCAGTTAGGCTCTCTTTATTCAGATCAACCGGATTATGATAATCCTGAAATTGCAGCCAAATACTTAACTTATGAATACTTCCTTGATGAAGTTGATGAAGTTCGTGCCAAACTTGGTCTTGATAATTGCTACTTGATTGGACAAAGTTGGGGTGGCCTGCTTGCACAAGAATATGCGGTGAAATATGGTCAACACTTAAAAGGGACGATTATTTCTTCCATGGTTGATGATACTGATGACTATATTGAGTCAATTAACCGTCGTAGACAAGAAATTTTCCCGCAATCAGAAATTGACTTTATGCGTGAATGTGAAGAAAGCAATGACTATGACAATAAACGCTATCAAGAGGATATTCAAATATTAAATATTAACTTTCTTGATCGGCGACAGCCATGCAAGCTATATCATATTAAGCGTATCGGTGGTTTGCCTGTTTACCATGCCTTTCAAGGTGATAATGAATTCGTAGTAACAGGTAAATTAAAAGATTGGCATTTTAGAAAGTACTTAAAGCAAATAAAAATGCCAACCCTTTTGACTTTTGGTGAAGAAGATACCATGCCTTTAGAGACTGCAAAGATTATGCAACATGAAATTCCTAATTCACGCTTAGTTACTACACCAAATGCAGGACATCATCACATGGTTGATAATCCTGATGTTTACTATAAGCATGTAGCAGATTTTATTCGTGAAGTAGAAGCTGGTACTTTCGTGGGTGATTAAATTATTAAAAATCCTAGCAAATAAATTTTGTTGAATAAATAGGTTAACAGTTTTATTATTTACTAGCAAAATTGCTTGACTGGAATCTTCAAGTACTACATTATAAAATTTTAATTAAATAAAGAAGACCGATGGTCATTTGACAAACGGTCTTTTTAATTTTGCAGTAAAAAAACATTTTTATGCGGTAACTTTACTTTCAGTTTGTCTAATGTAAAAGGCTTTTGTAGTGATATTTGGTAAGCAGTTAGGTGCAAAAATTGATCATTTTTAAAGTTAGGGTTATACAGTGGATCTCCCACAATTGGGCAGTCAATCGCAGCCAAATGAACCCGAATTTGGTGTGTTCTTCCTGTTTCTAGTTCTAATCTAACTAAAGCAGTATTGTTGTCTAAATACTTTAAAATCTGATAATGTGTGATTGACTTTAGACCATTGCTTATTATTTTGCGTTTGCGTTGATCAAGTGGGTCATGGCCGATTGGCAAATCAATTGTTCCTCTGTTAGCTATCGGTTCATTAACATTAATCACAGCTAAATACTCGCGTTGAAAAAGTTTACTGGTTAATTCGCGATTCAAAATAGGAACAACAGCCGGGTTTTTGGCAACCAGTAGCAGACCACTGGTTAACATGTCTAGCCGATGTACAATAAAAGGGGAAAATCCTAAATAGGTGGCACAATCATTCAAAGCTGTATTAGTTTCATTTGAATTAGGATGCGTCTTTTGCCCTGCAGGTTTATTTATGATTAAGAGATTGTCATTTTCGTAAATAATCTCTGGAATTTTACCACTTTCTGGATAAATATGTTGCTTGCTTTCAACGTGATCGAGCCATAGTTCAACTTTATCATTTGGCTTTACTTTTTGATTAAAATGATAATAACTACCATTAATTTGTACTTTTCGTTCAACGCGTAAAAAATGACGCCATTTTCTGGGAACCAGTAATAGACGTAATAAATCATTTACAGAACACGGATTGAGATTTTTAGGAAAGTTAAAGGTAAAATAATAGCTCATAAATATTTGTTAAATCTTTTTGAAAATAAAGGTAATTTCCTTTAATATGGTACAATTTTAGTTGTTTCTAAAGGAGCAGATAAAATGGAAAACAATGAACCAAAGAAAAACGGGATAGGTGGCCTATGGCACCGTTTTGATAACCGTTTTTTTATCGGTCGCTGGATCATTTTGATTTTGCTTACCGTGATGTTATTGGTTTGTACTTATTATACCGTTAAAGTTAAAACTTCAAACATATCAAATTTAAAGGCATCATTATCAGCTACAACTGGTATTTACGATTATAGAAGCCAAAAATCTGGTTCACTATACTCACAAAAAGGCACGTATGTTGGTTATAATAAAATTTCTCCTAATGTAAAAAATGCCGTTATATCAACAGAAGATCGTACTTTCTGGAAGAACCCGGGCTTTAGCATCAAGGGCATGGGCAGAGCTGCTTTAGGCTTGGTTCTTAATCGTGGTCAAATATCTGGTGGTGGTTCGACTATCACACAACAATTGGCTAAAAATGCTTTGTTGACCCAAAAGCAAACATTCTCTCGTAAAGTTGAAGAGCTTTTTTTTGCTGTCGAGATAAATCACGTTTATTCTAAAAAAGACATATTGACTATGTACCTTAATAAAGCTTATTTTGGCAATGGTGTATGGGGTGTTGAAGATGCCAGTCAAAAGTATTTTGGCAAGAATGCCAGTCAGTTGACAATCGGAGAAGGAGCAACTTTAGCCGGTATTTTACGTAATCCAAGTAAATATAATCCAATTGACCATATGTCCTATGCTTTGTCTCGGAGAAACCTGATTTTAAATCTAATGGTTGATAATAAAAAATTATCAAGTTCCAGGGCGAAAAGTGAGCAAAAAATTGGTTTAACTTTACATGATACTTATCATAATAAAGATGGGTATCGTTACCCTTATTTCTTTGACGCAGTAGTTGATGAGGCAATTAATCGCTATGGCCTAAAAGAAGAAGACGTAATGAATAAGGGATTGAAGATATATACAACTCTTAATCAAAATTATCAAAGTCAGCTGCAGCAAAAATTTGACCAGGGTTATCTGTTCCCGCAAAACGCCACTGATGGTACTAAACCTCAAGGCGCATCAGTGGTAATGGACCCTACAACAGGTGCAGTTAGAGCAGTAGTAGGTGGTCGAGGCAAACATGTTTTCCGTGGCTATAACCGTGCGACTCAAATGAAAAGACAGCCAGGCTCTTCAATTAAGCCGCTAGTTTCTTATGCTCCAGCACTTCAACAGGGTTATCACTATGATTCACAGCTTTCTAACAAACTGCAGCGTTTTGGTAAGAATGGTTATCAACCGCATAACGTTGACAATGGCTATTCTGATAAAATCCCTATGTATTCTGCCTTGGCGCAGAGTAAAAATGTTCCTGCAGTTTGGCTATTAGATCGAATTGGAGTATCTAAGGGAGTTCAATCAGCTAATAATTTTGGTATCAAAGTACCAAAAGAAGACCAAAATCTTGCTTTAGCATTAGGTGGGCTATCAACAGGTGTTTCACCAATCCAAATGGCTCGAGCATATTCAGCTTTTGCCAATAAGGGAAATTTGCCTAATAATTCTTATTTCATCACTAAGATTACTGATGCTAGTGGGAATGTGATTGCTGAAAATCATGATACAGGCACACACCGCATTATCTCGGAAAATACCGCTAAAGAAATGACCACCATGTTATTGGGAGTTTTTGCAGGCGGAACTGGAACATCGGCTCAACCAGCCGGTTATCGGGTTGCAGGAAAAACTGGGTCAACTGAAGTACCAAACTCTTATGGCTTTGGTACTAAAGATCAGTGGATCGTTGGTTATACACCTGACGTTGTGGTAGCTACTTGGGTTGGCTTTGACCGTACTAATCAGCAGCACTTTATGCATGGTGTTTCAGAAACTGGTATTACTAGGCTATATAAAGCTGAAATGGAAGCAATCTTGCCATATACTGCTCAAAATCAATTTAAAGAACAAGCGCCAAAGCAAATTATTCAAAATAACGGTGCTGGTTCTGATTGGACAAAGGGCTTTGGTGATAAAATCGAAAAAGGCTTAGGTTCAGCAGGAGAAAAAATTAATGAATGGTATAATGACATTAAAGGACTTTTAGGTCATTAATTAGGAGGAAAAATATGATTAATATTTATGATTCAGCAAATCAAGTAGCAACTGATTTGCAAAAGCTTGACGAATTTAAAGCTTTAAGTGAGGCTGTTGCTGCTGTTAAAAGCAATGAGGAAAGTGCTGCTTTGTTCAAACAGATGGATGAGATGCAAACAAAAATTATTAATTCACAGTCTGAGGGAAGAGATTTTCCTAAGGATCTCGAAGAGGATTATAAAAAATTAAATGAAAAAGTGCAAAAAGATGCACAAATATTAAAACTCTTGCAGGCTGAACAAAGTATGTATAAAACAATTGACGACGTTCAAAAAGCAATTACTAAGCCAATTAATGACCTTTATGATGGTCTTAGGAATAAATAATAATGAAATTTATCCATTTTGCTGACGCACATTTAGATAGTCCATTTTTGGGGCTATCTTTTTTACCATCTGAGAGCTTTAAGCAGATTCAAAATGCTCCAATGCAATCTTTAACTAAAATTGTAGATCTGGCTCTGAAAGAAAAGGTTGACTTAGTATTAATTGCTGGGGATACTTTTGATAGTTTCAAGCCAACTCCCAGTGTACAAATTTTTTTCGCCCATGAAATTGAGCGACTAGTCAATGCGCAGATTCAGGTAATTATGATTTTTGGTAATCATGATCATATGGCAAAGGAAGACTTATTGGTCGCTGAAAGTCCTTATTTCAAATTATTGGGTAATGGTGAAAAAGTAGAAACTGTCTCTTATAAAACAAAAAATGGTTTTGAGTATGACGTGAGCGGTTTTTCATATTTGGCCAATCACATTAATGATGATATGACGGCGCAATTTCCTGCTAAAAGCAATCGTTATACTTTTGGCATTATGCACGCACAGGAAAGAGCTGGTACAAGTTCACAAAATGTTTATGCTCCTTTTAGTTTGAGTGAGTTACAAAATCTTAATTACAATTATTTTGCATTGGGTCATATTCATTTAAGACAAGTCTTGTCCGAAACTCCTTTAATTGTATACCCGGGAAACATCCAAGGGCGTCATATTAATGAAACCGGTCCAAAAGGTTGCTATTTAGGAACAATTGATGAGCAAACAAAACATACTAAGATTCATTTTGTGCAGACTAATTCTATTACATGGAGTAAAAGAGAAATTGAATTAACACAACCAATGACAAAAACAGATCTGGAAAATTTAGTTATTAATTGTTTGTCCGCAATATCAACAACTTATTTTTGTCTGCAAATTAAGGGTGCTGATTTTTTGAATGAAAAAGAAAAAGAATTGGTTCAAGACAGTGATTTTTGGCAAATGATTTCCAGAAAACTGGCTCACGATTCACAATTGGTAGATGTGAGGTTTATTAATGGGGATAATTTAGAAATTGCCTCTAATGATCAAAAGTACTTTAAACAGGCTGAAAAAGAAGTCTTTAGTTCTGATCAATTTGCTCAAATAAGCAAAATTTGGGCTTTAAAATCTGATTATACTGATACTTTAGCCCAAGACCCTGAATTCGCCCAGGAAGTGAAGCAACTCGCTGAAGTTAAGTTGAATAGTAAATTGAAAGGAGCTAATGATGAAATTAGTTAGAATTCAAATAGTTAATTTTGGTCAATTTTCAAACTTTACTTTTGACTTATCAAATTCAAATATTGATGTTTTTTATGGGGTAAATGAAGCGGGAAAGAGTACCGTCGTTGCCTTCATTAAGCAGATTTTATTTGGTTTCCACCTTGCCAATCAGGGTTCAGAATTTTTTGAGAACTATACTCCTTTGGCACAAGTTAGCCCAATGGGTGGGTCTTTATTTTTTGAAAATGAAAATGGTCAGCATTATCAGTTGGAAAGACTTTACGCAAAGGGTAAAGGGTCAAAAGCTGGCACTCTGACTGTTAAATGTGACAATCAGGTTATACCAGAAAGTGTTTTTTTTGATCAAATTAAAAATATTGATGGTAAATTTTATACTGACAGTTTTATTTTTAATCAGGATATGCTGGCAAAAGTTGATCAGATTAAGCAGAAAGACTTAATGGAACGTATCTATTATTTGGGTGCGGCTAATAGCGACAGTCTGATAACTTTACGTGACGATTTTGCTAAAAGTGCTGACGCCTTGTTCAAAAAGACTGGTAGAAAGCCGCCTATTAACCAATTGTTGTTAGAAATTAAAGAACAAGAAAATGAAGTCAGTAACTCTGAAAATGAATTTTCGGTTTACCAAGAACTCAATGACAATTTTAAGAAGCAAAAAGGTTTGCAACATCAAGAAGAGCAAAAAGAACTTGAATTACAAAAAGAGTATGACAGTTTAGATAAGATTCAAAAACTTTTTCCGAGTTACGAAAAACTGCAAGATTTGCAAAATCAAGTTAGAACAATTAATTTTGATTCAAAGCAATTTCAGTCAGCTCAAACTCTAACTATACAAGCTGAATCTTTGCATAAAAAGCAACAAAAAATAACTGCAAAGTTAAATGAATATTCCGATGATCCGGAAGAAAATACATCAGTTTCAAAGCTGTTACAAAAAAAGCCGGAAGTATTGCAATGGCAATCAGAATATCGCAACTGCTTACAAAAAGATGAACAAATAAAAGATGAGCAAAATCAACTTATTGCACTCGATTCAAATTTAAATAAAATTGTGAAAATGAATCAAGAGCAAATAATTAAGTTGCAAGAAGATTATCAAAAGTTGCCTCAAAAGGAATTGAAGATTGAGCAGAGTATGAGTGATAATTCTAAGCAATTTCTTCTTTTTGGTGGCATTATTTTTGTTGTCGGTTTAATTTTATTGTTTATTGCACGAGTTTTTGGCTTTTTAGCTAGCGGTGTTGGACTGGCATTAATAGTATTTGGTTCTTATCGGCAAAAACAAACACAAAAAACAGTAGAAACTGCTGCAGAACAGAACGAAAAAATAAGGCAACAAAGGCAGTCTTTTGAAAAACGGTATGGTATTAATCCAATCAATTTAGATATAAATAATTTAATTAATGAGTGGAGACAATATCAAGTATTAATTCAAAACTTAAAAAGAAATAATCAGCGAAAAAATGAGTTAATAGGATTAGTCACACCGATAGCAGTCCAATTAGGTGATGAACTGAATCAAACTGTAAGTACTTTTGAAGATGTATTGAATGCATTAGACCAACTAACTGAGAAAATAAATTTAGAGAAATTGCGCCGTGAAAAGCAAACTAGTTTAAAAAATAGTTTGGCTGAAAATAAAGATGAACTCAATGAAATTACCACTAAACTAAAAATGATCTTAGCAAAAGCGCAAGTTTCGAGTTTAGCTGAATATGAGCAAGTCCAAAAGCAAAAGTTAAAACAGGATAAGATACAAAACCAAATTGATGCTCTTAAGTCAAATTTGCAGAATGATTTAAGTGAGTTGAAAAGTTATGCAAAAAATAAAACCCAAAATCAAAATGATTTCGAAAATTTAAGGTTAAAGATCTCTTCTGTTCATGAAAATATTAATCATTTACAAGAAAAAACAGCTGAAATAAAAGTAAAAATGGAAAATTTAGCAAACTCCACAGCTGTTTTCGAAGAAAAACAAAAACTGGCTAATTTAAAAGCAAAATTAAAAAATTTGAGTATTGAATATCTGGCTAACTTATTTACAGCTAAATGGATTGGTCGAGCTCTTGATCTGGCATCGAATGAACGATTTCCTAAAATGTTGGTTACTGCAAAAGAATATTTGCGACTATTAACGAATAATCGGTATAATAATATTGAATTTGGTAAAAAAATAACGGTTACTCGTTTTGATGGTAAAAAGATAGAAGTGCAATATCTTTCTAGAGGAACTTCTGAACAATTATATTTTGCTTTAAAACTGGCTTTTGTTCAACAGATACAAGATGAAATAAATTTACCTATATTAATAGACGATTCTTTTGTTAACTTTGATGATCAAAGAGTTGATGAAATTGAAAAGCTGCTTCAAGCTATTGCTGGAAGCAATCAGGTATTAATTTTTACTGCACAAACAAGTCTAGTTGATAAATTGCAAATACAACCGCTAACTTTTAAGAGAGGAACTAAAAATGTATAAACGTTTGCTGGATTATAATGATGGCGAAGAACTAGAGTTGGTTGTACTGATTAAGAATTCTCAATTAAGACATACAAAAAAGGGCAAACTATATTTAGCAATGTCATTTAGTGACTCTTCTGGTGAAATTCGTGGCAACTTTTGGGATGCAAATGATCAAGATGCTGCAACATTTAATGCAGGGACTATTGTTGAGCTTGATGGTAAGCGCGAAGAATATCAGGGTCAGCCACAAATAAAGATTTACAGCTTGCGTGTTGTTGGTCCAGAGGAAGGTTATGACCTCAGGCAATTTATTAAATCAGCTCCCGAAAAAATTGCTGATATGAAAGAAGAGATAAACCAATATGTCTTTGAGATACTGAATCCTACTTGGAACAGAATTGTACGATTCTTATTAAAAAAATGGGATAAACGTTTTTTTGATTTTCCAGCGGGAAAGAGTAACCACCATGCAGTGCGTGGTGGTTTAGCATACCATACTGTATCAATGCTACGCGATGCAAAAGGCCTTGCGGACAATTATTCTCAAGTTAACCGTTCTTTGTTATATGCCGGCTGTATTCTTCATGATATGGGTAAAGTGCTTGAATTAACCGGCCCAGCAGCGACCCAATATACTACTGAAGGTAATTTGATTGGACATCTGGTTTTAATTGATGAACAAATTATGCTGGCGGCTCAACAACTTAAAATTGATTTAGAATCTGAAGACTTGTTGCTGCTACGGCACATGGTTTTATCTCACCATGGTAAATTTGAGTATGGTTCACCTAAGTTACCTGCTTTGCTTGAAGCAGAATTATTGCATCGTATTGATGATTTGGACGCATCTGTTTATGCTATTACTAATGCTCTACAGCACACTCGTCCAGGAGACTTTACAGATAATATAATGAGTCAAGGTGGTCGAAAATTTTATAGACCCAAAATAGATGAATCATTAGGAAAAGCTCATAAATTAGAATAAAAAAAGAGTTCAAGCTTGCTTGAACTCTTTTTAATATCTATTATTTTTTACTAGTTGAAGTAGAAACGTAAGAAGCTAAAACATCTTTTAGATCTTTATCTTTTATGTCAACTCCAGCTTTTTTAATAACCTTAGCTAGTACATCGTGCATAGTTTGTTGATCCTGTGACATTGTCTGATATATCTGGTCATCAATCTCTTTTTTGTGTGAAGCAAAGGATCCTTTAGCAGGGTGCTTAATCATTCTGATTACGTGATAACCTGATTGAGATTTAATTGGACTCTTTGTAGTTTCACCGGTCTTTAATTTAAAAGCGGCTTTCTTAAACGCAGGATCCAAACTTGAATCGGTAGAATCAAAAGCTGGCAGTTTTCCTTCATTATTCTTAGTTCCAGTATCTAAAGAATATTTCTTTACTAAACTCTTAAAGCTTTTACCATTCTTTAATTCATTAGTAATTTCTTCAGCTTTAGATTTTTTGGAAACTAAAATATGTTGCACTTTAACCTTAGGTTGATATGCTTTCCAAGCTTTTTCTTCTTGACTCTTTGAAATCTTCTTGATGTCTTTTAAGGCAACTTCAGTAAGCAAGTTTGTTTTCAAGTTTTGCTTGAAGCTTGAAGCAGTCATGCCATTTTGTTGCAAAACGGCATCAAATTGACTGCCGTACTGTTTTTTGTAGTTGTTATACTGTTTATCAACTTGCTTTTTTGAAACCTTGTTGCCATACTGTTGCTCTAAAACACGATTGATAATCATATTTGCCAAGGCAGATTTACCTGACTGAGACTTTTTCATTTCATCATAGTATTCTTGTTGAGTAATCTTACCGCCTTTGTATGAAGCAACGGTTTTACCACCATTGGAACAGGCTGCTGTCGATAAAGCCATACTTGCTACGGCAATAACAGCTGCTGCTTTTCTAATATATTTTTTCATAAAATAAATTCTCCACATCCTTAATAAATTAAGTCACCGACAACTAATATAACATAAAGTGACAAATCTAGTTTTTATTTTTAAGTTTTTTGCCAAAAATTCGCAGTTTCTTTACTAATTTTTAGAACTATCTGTTCCATTATCAATTTTACTATTAATTTTTGTAGTTTTGGCTTTTAGCTTGGCGATAATCCGGCTAATGCCTATCTGATAATATTCCGTTTCTTTTTCTAATTCAGAAATTGCTTTTTTAGCTTGTGGCAAAGACTCTTTTAATTCTTGCTTGGCAATCTTTAATTTTTTGCTAGATGTGGAAAGATCAGTAAAGTCTTCCTTCACTGATTTAATTTGTTTTTGCGCTGATGGAAATAAACGATTACCTTTTTTATCTTTAAATAGTGAAAGAACAACCCCAAAACCAGCACCTACTGCTAGACCTAAACTAAAATGTTTCATCATGTCACCTTAGAACTCAGCTCTAATTGCAGCAGCTATTTTTTGGTAATCTTCTTCAGTATATTTTTCGGCGTTATTGCGAGTAGCGATCTTTAATCCGTCTCCTTCAAAGCGTGGAACAAAATGAATATGTGAATGCATTACAACTTGGCTTGCACTTGCACCATTATTGCTACTGATGTTCATACCAGTGATTCTAGGGTCAAATTTCTTAATTGCATTAGCAATTGTTGGAATATATTGTAGATATCTCTGAGCGTCTTCAGGTGTATAATCAAAAAAGTTAGTGATGTGTTTTTTAGGTACCATTAAAGTGTGACCTGGGTTGACTTGAGATAAGTCTAAAAAGGCTTTGACGTCATCATTTTCGAAAACAGTGTAGCTGTTTGCTTCACCTTTGATAATTTTACAAAATAAGCAATCTTTATCTAATTCTTCCATTTTAAAACCTCTTCATTTCAAAATTTAGTTTCTTTTAATATCATGCTATCATATTAAATGAGTAAATTCATTAAAAGAAAGATAGGAATTATGACTTTAAAAATTGAGCATCTGACCGGTGGCTACACAGGTGTACCGGTAATTAAAGATATTAATCTGGAGATCACTCCAGGCGAAGTTTTAGGGCTAATTGGACTAAATGGTGCAGGCAAATCGACAACAATTAAACATATCTTGGGATTGTTACGACCACAAAAAGGAAAAATTACTCTAAATGGCATTGATTTAGCGGCACAACCTACTAAATTTAAAAGACAAGTCGCATATATTCCAGAGACGCCAGTTTTATATTCAGAATTGACTTTGAAGGAACATCTGCAATTAACGATTCTCAGCTATCAGCTGAATGAAAAGCAGGCATGGGCAAAAGCCCATGAGTTGCTGCAGATGTTTAGGCTTGATGACAAGCTCGATTGGTTGCCAATTCACTTTTCTAAGGGTATGAAGCAAAAAGTAATGATCGTGACGGCTTTTTTAGCAAATACAGAACTGCTTGTAATTGACGAGCCTTTCACCGGACTAGATCCTTTGGCAGTGGCCAATCTAGTACAATTAATCAAAAGTGCTGCTGGTCAGGGCAAAATGGTATTGATGTCAACACATATTTTGGCTAACAGTGTTCAGGCAGTTTCACGTTATGCGGTCTTAAACAACGGCAAAATTGCTTCTACTGGCACTTTGGCTGAAATTCGAAAGCACTATGACTTAAAGGAAACAGACTCGTTTGACCAAATCTATCAAATTTTAAGTCAGGAGCAACAAAATGCGTGACTTGGCTAAAAAAAGGCTGCAGGAAAATATACGCCAGTCTTTAAAATATCTAGTATTGGTTTTTAATGATTTCTTTATCTTGGCTCTGATTTTCCTTTTTGGAGCACTCATGTTCTGGTATGCACAGACAATGAAGACTATGCCTGAAAGTCTGTGGTATTATCGTCCGCTAGTTGGTATTTTGTTATGGTTGCCACTTTTAATAGGAAAACTGGTAACATTGCTAAAACCAGCTGATTTACAATTTTTACTGCCTGAAGATGAAAATTTATCATCATATTTGAAACCAATGTTAAATTATAGTTTAATTGTACCCGCAATTTGCTTGGTTTTAATGGCGGGAGTTATATTTCCTTTTGCAACGATTAAGGCAAAGATTGAACCTTTAAATTATGTTTTCGCTGTTTTTGCTGTTTTTTTGGCCAAAATATTGCAACTTAAGGTTATGGAATATAATTTATATTTTAACCGAAAAATTTCCATTTTAATTTTAAATATCTTTTTCCTGCTTCTGTTTGGTTTGGGAATGTTTAAACCGCAAAGCATGATCTTAATCGCAATTTTGCTGGCAGTTTCTGTCGTTATTTTTGTTGTGAAGCCGCAACATGCTGCTCTTTTTGATTGGCAATATGCCGTAAAGCTGGAAGAAAATCGCAAAAACATTATTTATAACGTTTTTAGTATGTTCACAGACGTTAAAGAAAGACAGACTAATATTAAAAGACGAAAATATTTGGACTTTTTATTGCCTAAAAATTTATCGTCAGAAAATCCGCATAAATTTTTGTATCGTCGTTCAGTGCTTAGAAACCCTGAAAATATCAATTTAGTTTTTCGAATGACTGCATTTGCAGTTTTAATCTCATGGTTAGTACAAAATTGGGTTTGGGCATTATGTTTATCATGTTTAGTAGTCTTTTTGACTATTTACCAGTTGGTGCCAATGGTTAACGAATTTGATAATAATATCATGTATCGTGTTTATCCAATTGAGCGTTCCAATCGCGGCCTTGATTTAGTATCTGCATTAGCAGGAGTACTATTTGCCCAATGGGTTGTAATTAGTGTTTCATGGCTATTCACTTTACCAATTAATTTACACTTGTTTGCAGCAATGGGATGCTTAGTTGTTTTCAGTTGGGGCATGTTAAGGTTATACTTACCTGCAAAAGTAAAGAAAAGGAAGTAGCAGAAAAGATGAGATTACGTAACAAGCCGTGGGCTGTAAAGCTGGTCCAAGAGCATCCAGAAAGTGTGATTGATCGACCAGATCCAAGTCAAAAAATTGATTGGACAAAGCGGTTTGCTGATATTTCAAAGCCATTAGAGATAGAAGTAGGACCCGGCAAAGGAAAGTTTATTACTACGATGGCAGAAGAGCACCCCGAAAAGAATTTTGTTGCTCTGGAATTGCAAATGACCGCGGCAGGCATGATTTTGCGAACCAAACTTGTTAAAAAATTGTCTAACATCCAAATTCTTTGCGCAGATGCTGCTAATATTGACACTTTTTTTGATGCTCACAGAGCAAGTAAAATATATTTGAATTTTAGTGATCCCTGGCCAAAAACTAGGCATGAGAAAAGGCGGTTAACTTATAAGTCTTTTTTACAAAAATATCAGACTGTCTTGCAGGAAAATGGTCAAATAGAATTTAAAACTGATAATGCAGGGCTTTTTGCCTATTCTGTGCAGAGCATGAATAATTTTGGGATGCATTTTGATTTTGTGTCAGTTGATCTTCATAATGAAAAAGATGAAATTGTAGCTGCCAATATTGAAACGGAATATGAACACAAATTTGCAGCTAAAGGAAATCCAATTTATGCTCTGCATGCTGATTTTGGGGTAAAATAATTAAATAAGAGTAAGGATTGAGAGGTTTTTTCAAAATGGAACAAATAAAAGAATTGAATAAAGATAAATTAGACTCGATTACCAAAAATGGACGAGTAGTTTTAGAATTTTCAGCAGGTTGGTGTCCAGATTGTCGCTTTTTAGACCCTTTCATGCCAGAAATAGAAAAAGATTTTGCCGATAGCAAGTTTTATCAGATTGATCGTGATGGTTCTATTGACTTAGCTAAAGAAATGAATATTATGGGTATTCCTTCCTTTGTGGTCTACCAAGATGGCAAAGAAATTGGTAGACTAGTTAATAAGGATCGTAAAACTAAAGATGAGGTTGAAAGCTTTTTACGGTCACTTGACTAAGTGAAAGAGGATTATTGATTCATGATTACTAGTATTAATAAAAGAAGTTATCCCAATACCTTGATTGTAATTTTAGGTCAGGATAAGGGCAATAGTGAATACGATGAAAAAGGTGATATCACGCGCATTACTGATGAAGAGGGTAATGTTACCGGTTATAACTTTTTTAACGTTGATCAGCTAATTGACTACGACAAATTACCAGATGGACAAGTTAAGCTGTCAAAAGATGATTTAAATGCTTTAAATGAAAAACTGGTAGAAGTTGGTTTTACTGATAAACTTGCTTATAGCAAACCAACGCTTGTTTATGGCTATGTCAAAAGCTGTGAAAAACATCCTGATTCTGATCATTTGCATGTTACACAAGTTGATGTAGGCAATGGTGAAGAACATCAAATTGTCTGTGGTGCGCCTAACATTGCACAGGGGCAAAAAGTGGTTGTTGCTTTACCAGGTACTTTGATGCCTAATGGTCAAGTAATTTGGCCAGGCCAACTGCGTCATGTAGATTCCTATGGTATGATTTGTTCTGCTCGTGAATTGGGACTTGAGCATGCACCTAAAAAGCGTGGAATTATGGTAGTTCCTAATGAATTTACTGTTGGAGATGCATTTGATCCCGAGAAGTGTGATGAACTACTAGCAAACGGTCAGATTACTTTATAGCACTTAGGACTTTATCATTTTGATGGTAAAGTCTTTTTGTATCATCAATTTATGAAGAGCATTTTAGCTAATTTTTAAAGCTTTTTTGATGATCCTGCTTTTTTGACTCAGCAATGGTAAAATAAACAGCAATGATAAAATTTTGGAGTTCAGCAAATGTTAGATAAAAATAAGCAAATTTGGTTTATCGGAATTAAAGGAACTGGCATGGCCTCTTTAGCTTTACTGCTAAATGATCTAGGCTTTAATGTAGCTGGCAGCGATATTAAAAAGTATACTTTTACCCAAGAACCGCTAAAAAAAGCTGGTATTGAAGTTAGAGAATTTAGTCCGAATAATATTAAAGATTCGGGACAAGTCATCGTTAAAGGAAACGCATTTAAAGATGACAACATAGAAGTAAAAACTTGTGAAAAAAAGAAACTTGCGTGGCAAAGCTATCCTGATACAGTAGAAGAAATTATTAAAATGCATACCAGCATTGGTGTTTCAGGAACCCATGGCAAAACTTCTACTACTGGTCTTTTAGCTCATGTTTTAGGTGAAGCTGCACCCACGTCCTATTTAATTGGTGACGGTGAGGGCAAGGGTGTTAAGGATTCTCGTTTCTTCGTCTATGAAGCAGATGAATACCGGCGTCACTTTTTAGCTTATCATCCAGATTATCAAATAATGACCAACATTGATTTTGATCATCCGGATTATTTCAAGGATCAGGCTGATTACACTTCGGCTTTTCAAACAGCAGCGGATCAGACTCGAAAAGGACTTTTTGTGTGGGGTGGAAATGAAAGACTAAGGAAATTGCATTCTGATATTCCTAAATATACTTATGGTTTTGAAGATAATGATGATTTTCAAGCAGTCAATATTAAAAGAACAACTAAAGGTTCAAGCTTCACGGTCGTAAATCATGGTAAAAATGTTGGTGAATTTCAAATACATCTTTTTGGTGACCACAATATTCTAAACACAACAGCCGTGATTGCTGTTGCCTACACTGAAAAAATTCCTGTGGCAGATATTAAAAAAGGACTGCTTACTTATCACGGTGCAAAGCGGCGCTTTTCTGAAAAAGATTTCGGTGATATCAACATTATTGATGATTATGCTCACCATCCAACTGAAATGAGAGCAACAATTCAGGCTGCACGACAAAAGTTCCCACAAAAGAAATTAGTTGTCGTTTTTCAGCCACATACTTTTTCCAGGACAAAGAAATATGCTAAAGATTTTGAAAAAATATTGCGTGATGTAGACAAGGCCTATGTTACCCCGATTTATGCTTCTGCAAGGGAGGCAAGTGGAGATATTTCAAGTGATGATTTAGTTGCTAAAATTCCTGGCTCAGAAGTAATCGATCTTGATAACATTGCAGATCTTGCTCAAAACGAGAATAGCGTAATTGTCTTTATGGGGGCAGGAGATATTCAGAAATATGAAGATGCTTTAGAAGAGTTGCTGTAATTTTATTTGATAGTCTTACTAAAAGTTTAGTAAGGCTATTTTTGTGTTTAACAGCGGGCACAGAGCTCCACAATTTAATGAAGCAATAAAGAAACGGTTGATAGTAAAAAGGACTTCACAATCTTTTATATTAGCTGATTCTAGTAAGTTCGGAGCATCTTCTAATGATAATGATTCTCAGATTGCTAAAGAAACAAAGATTATTTGTCCGTAACTAAAACATGAAAGTCAGATAAGACTTTATTTATTAGTAGAAACATCAAACTTAAAAAGAGTTTGATGTTTTTGCTTAAAAAAAGTTCTAAAAATTCTATACAAAAAGCGTAATAAGCGAAAAGTAAGTTGTTAATTTGAAGTTGATAAACGAAATTTAACCTGTTTGTTATAAAAACAGTATTGTGCAAGATCCGTGCAAAAACTGTTAAAATGGTAGTTGAATAAAGAAAATTGGTTTAATTGTAAGGAGATCTAATGGCTGATAAAAAATTACTTTTAATTGATGGTAATTCAGTTGCCTTCCGTGCCTTTTATGCACTATATCGCCAACTTGAAAATTTCAGAAATCCTGAAGGATTGCATACTAACGCCATTTACACATTTAAAAATATGCTTGATGTCGTGCTAAATGATGTCGAACCCGATCATGTTTTGGTTGCTTTTGATGCAGGTAAAACTACCTTTAGAAATAAGATGTACGCTGACTACAAAGGTGGCAGACAAAAGACTCCCTCAGAATTATCTGAACAACTGCCATACATTCAGGAGCTTTTGCATGACTTGGGTTTGTCTACATATGAGCTTGATAACTATGAAGCCGATGACATCATAGGAACTTTCGTAACTAATGGTGAAAAAGAAGGCTTTAAAGTTACGGTAGTTACAGGTGATAAAGATTTGACTCAGCTGGCATCGCCGCAAACAACAGTAATGGTCACTAAATCAGGGGTGCTAAACTTAGAAGCTTACACACCTGAACACATGAAAAAAGTTAATGGTGTTACACCAACTGAATTTATTGATATGAAGGCATTAATGGGTGACAATTCTGATAATTACCCCGGTGTAACTAAAATTGGACCTAAAAAGGCATCACAGCTTATCCAAGAATATGGTTCAGTAGAAAATTTGTATGATCATATCGATGAAATGAAACCTTCTAAAATGAAGGAAAATTTGATTAATGATAAAGATAAGGCTCTTTTAGGCAAAAAATTAGCTACTATTGATCGTCATACTCCTTTAACCATTGGGATCGATGATGTTAAAAGGCGTCCTATTGACTATCAGAAATTGCGCAGATTCTATGAAAAGATGAACTTTCGTAAATTCTTGAGTGAATTAAATCCGGACGGAGAAAATCAAACACAAGATCAATCGGAAAAAACATATGATAATGATAAAATAGTTGATTTCACTGAACTTAAAGAAATTGACATCAATAATTTTGCTGTTACTGATGGACAAACTATTACTTTTTATCTCGGAATGCTTGGTGCTAATTATCATTTAGCTGATTTTGTCGGTTTTGCCATTAAGGTAGATAATCAAATATATATTAGTCGCAATGTTGAACTGCTAAAAGAATCTAAACTTAAAAACATACTTGAGAGTGATAAAGTTTCCAAAAATGTGTTCGACCTTAAAAGGACAACTGTAGGTTTGAACCGATTAGGTATTCATGCTCGCGGCATTGACTATGACATGCTTCTTGCTTCATATTTGATTAATAATGAAAATAATTCAGACGATATGGGCGAGATATGTCGGATGTACGGCGATAATTCGGTTAAAAGTGATTACGATGTCTATGGTAAAGGTAAAAGTGCCCACATTCCAGAAGACGATCAGGTGTTATTTAACCATTTGGCTGGCAAGATAGAAGCAATTGAGAACTTAAAAGAGACATTGTTAGCTAAACTAAAAGAGCACGAGCAGGATGATCTTTATGCCAACATCGAAATACCAGTTGCACGAGTCTTGTCTGTCATGGAGATAAATGGTATCAAAGTCCAAGCTGATACCTTAACGCAGCTCCAGGATGAATTTGCGGTTGACCTTAAAAAAATGGAACAACAAATCTATGATGAGGCCGGTGAGGAATTTAATATTAATTCTCCTAAGCAATTGGGCCATATTTTATTCGAAAAAATGGGCTTGAAGCCAATTAAAAAGACCAAGACTGGCTATTCAACTTCTGTTGATGTTTTAAACCAGTTAAAGGATGAGAACCCTATTATTGAGCAAATTTTGACTTACCGGCAAATTGCAAAAATCCAATCTACCTATGTTAACGGCCTGCTAGATGTTATTCAAAAGGACGGTCGCGTTCACACGAGGTATTTACAAACTCTGACCGCAACCGGTCGTTTGTCCTCCGTTGACCCTAATTTACAAAACATCCCAACTAGAACAGAAGAGGGTAAACAAATTCGAAAAGCTTTTGTGCCTAGTGAACCTGACGGCTATATTTTTTCATGTGATTATTCTCAAATTGAATTGCGGGTACTAGCACAAGTTTCTGGTGATGAGCAGATGCAGGAAGCCTTTAGAACGGGTTATGATATTCATGCTCACACCGCAATGCGCATTTTTCATCTTAAGTCAACCGATGATGTGACTCCGCTAATGCGCCGCAGAGCTAAGGCAGTTAATTTCGGTATTGTATACGGTATTTCTGATTATGGCTTGTCTAAGAATCTCAATATTAGCCGTAAAAAGGCTAAGGAATTTATTGACAATTACTTTGAACAATATCCGCAAGTTAAAGAATATATGAATAAAGCTGTGCAAGTGGCACGTGAAAAAGGTTATGCGGAGACAATAATGCATAGAAGGCGTTATTTACCTGATATTCACGCCAAAAATTATAACGTCCGTTCATTTGCCGAAAGGACAGCTATCAATTCTCCTATTCAAGGTTCAGCTGCAGATATTATTAAAATAGCAATGATTAACATGCAGAAAAAATTGGATGACATGCATCTCAAGACAAAAATGGTAGTCCAGGTTCATGATGAATTGATTTTTGATGTACCAAAAGATGAATTAGAAACAATCAAAAAAATTGTGCCTGAAGTTATGCAATCCGCTGTGAGACTTGATATACCTCTTGTAGCTGACTCTGGATATGGTCATAACTGGTTTGTTGCGAAGTAAGGAGTAATTTTAATGCCCGAAATGCCGGAAGTTGAAACTGTCAGGCGAACACTTCTTCCTCTTATCAAAGGAAAAACAATCAAAGAAGTAACTGTATGGTACCCAAAAATTATTACCGGAGATGCTAAAGAATTTGCAAGACAATTAACTGGAAAAAAGATAGAAAATATAGATCGTTACGCTAAATATCTGCTAATTCGTCTCAGTGACAATTTAACAATAGTGTCACATTTACGCATGGAAGGTAAGTATCGCTTAGTCAAAATAAATACAAAAAAAGACAAGCATGATCACGTGCAGATCATTTTTAGCGATAACTCGGCCTTACGTTATAATGACGTGCGTAAGTTTGGCCGGATGCAGCTGATAAAAACCGGAACAGAAAAAGAAAAAACTGGTATTGGCAAATTAGGTGTTGAACCCAACTCAGCAGCTTTTACCGTTTCTTATTTACAAAAAGGCTTAGCCCGTAAAAAGAAAAATATTAAAAATACATTGCTTGATCAATCAGTAGTGGCCGGTCTGGGTAACATTTACGTGGATGAGGTTTTGTGGGAAACAAAAATTCACCCACTAAGTATGGCCAATAGTATCCCGGATACAAAAGTTGCAGAACTGCATGATAAAATTAATTCGCTGATAGAATTAGCCATAGCAGAAAGGGGTACTACAGTTCATACCTATCTAGATGCAAATGGTAAGACAGGTGGTTTTCAAAAAATGTTGCAGGTATATGGTCACAAGGGTGAACCTTGCATGCGTTGTGGTACGCCTCTTGAAAAAATTAAAGTAAACGGACGAGGTACAACATTTTGTCCTAAGTGTCAGGTGATTTACAAATGACAAAGATTTTAGGCTTAACCGGCGGGATAGCCAGTGGTAAAAGCACTGCTGATGTTTTTTTTAGAGAAAAACAAATACCGGTTATAGACTGCGATCAAATTGCTCACGATATCTTAAATAAAGGCGAGAAGGGTTATGAACTAGTAGTAAAACAGTTTGGAAAAAGAATACTTAAGTCAGACCAATCTATCAATCGTTCAGCGTTAGGACAGATTGTTTTTGATGATGAAAAGCAGCTTGAAGCTTTAAATGAAATTACCCATCCGTTGATTTTTCAAGAAATACAGGCTAAAATTGCGCTAAACAACCGGAACAAAAATTCTTTGGTTGTTGTCGATGCACCAGTTTTATTTGAATCAAATGGTCAAAAATATTGCGATTTTACCTTATTGATTGCAATACCAGAATCTCTGCAAATGAAGCGGTTAATGTTAAGGGATAATTTAAGTAAAGGTGCTGCTTTGAAGCGAATTCGTAGTCAGATGCCCTTGTCCCAGAAAGAAAAATTGGCTGATTTTGTGATTAATAATACTGGTACAAAGCAAGATCTGAAATCCAAATTAGCACAGTTGCTTCTTGAAATAAAAGGGGAGGACTTATATGGAATGTCCTAATTGTCATAAAAATGCATCAAAAGTCATTGATTCACGTCCAAGTGATGAAAATCGTGCAATTAGACGTCGCCGTGAATGCGAAAACTGTGGCTTTCGGTTTACCACGTTTGAAAGAGTTGAAACTACTCCTTTATTAGTGATTAAGAATGATGGTACTCGTGAACCTTTTAATCGTAAAAAAATTTTGCATGGCGTAATGGCGGCTGGTCAAAAGCGGCCGATATCAAGTACACAATTTGAAGAACTAGTCGACCATGTAGAAAACAAAGTCAGACAACAGGGGGTTAGCGAGATTTCTTCGAAAAAGATTGGTCAACTGGTAATGGATGAGCTGGCAAAAATTGACGATGTGGCCTATATTCGTTTTGCTTCCATTTATCGGGAATTTAAAGATATGTCCAGCTTTATGAAAACAATGGAAGATATGATTGCAAAAAGGGAAAAGGGTAATTAATTATGTTTGAGACAAATGATCCCAAACAGCCGTTTTTCATTACCAACAAAGTGGATATTTTTCCTAAAGATTTGCACATATTAATTAAATTGTATCAACCTCTTATTGGCTCCCTTGCTTTAGCTGTCTATTTAAGTCTAAATGAAGATTATAGTGCACAGGCAATGCTTTCTGATGCTAAGGGAATCTATACTCTTCAAGAACAGACAGATTGTGATATAAAAAAGTTGTTTGGTGCACTGCACAAGCTTGAAGCCGTTGGTTTGATTCAAACGAGACTGCTCGATAACCAAATTATGGGTCAGGTTTTGTGTTTCAAAATTAAGAGAGTTCCAGCAAGCAGTGAATTTTTTACAACTGCACTTTTAGCTAGTTTATTAAAAGAAAAAGTTGGAGTATCTGCCTTTAACAAATTGAGTCACGAGTTTGCCAGAGAAGCTAAACAAAATAAGAGTGAATTAAGTGGCATCAAAGAGGCACCTAATATTTCTGCTTCATTTATGGATGTTTTCCATTTATCCGATCAAGAAGCAATAGATCCTTCAATTGAGGTTAAAAAAGCGGCTCGAGAGAATAATTATTCTGCAAGCAATTATGCTACTATTAATGATCAAGATAATATTGACTGGAATTTTATGAAACAGCAATTCGAAATTTATCAAATAGCTGGCAGTGAAATTGATCAGAACAAAGAAGCTATTCGCGCAGTAATGCGCATATATGGGCTGACAGAACAGGAATTTGTTGACGAGGCAATACCTTGTTTGCATGGTGACTATCATTTAAATATGAGAGAAATTAAGCAAACTATTGCTAACAGCATTCATGGTAGTGCTACTCGCAGACATTTGCAAAGCAAGGCTAAAATATCTGACAAATTTGATAATAATAGCCAATTAAATCAGGAAGAGCAAAAATTATTGCAAAAAGCACAGACTGATACTCCGGCACAGTTTTTATATCATTTAAAAGCTGAGAAAAATGATTATGTCGATGCGAGTGAATATCAAGTGTTAGACAGCCTATATAATGATAAGGGAATATCAGCGGAATTACTTAATATTCTGACATATGCTTGTTTAAAAAGTGGCCCCAACATTTCTTTTCGTTTAGCAAACAAAATTTTGCATGATTGGCTGCAACATGGTGTTAAAACGGGTGCTCAGGCCTTGGATTATATGGACAAGAGGAAAAAAGCACAAGAACAAAGGCGAAGCAAGCGGTATAACCGCTTTGCTCCCGGAAAAACGGTTGAAAAGGGCACTGATTGGAACAAGCAAAAGCCAAAATTAAAATCTGATGTCTCAAGTGCGGAGCTAAAAGAATTTTTCAAGAATTTTGAAGATAAAAACGGCATGAAGTAGGTGAAATAAAATGCAACCCATTAAAAAAATTATGGCTAAAGGACAAACTGCTAAAGCAGAAGACGAGAGTACCGCTAAAATTAAGCAAAAAGTTTTGGCAGAACCCAAAGTGCAACAATTTATCAGTCAGCACCGAGCACAACTTAATGACAGTATAATTGATAAAAGCCTTCCCAGTCTTTTTGAATTTTATCTGAGCCAACATAAAAAAGATCCTGTGACCAAAGGATATTATCCAGATTTGATAATGAATAAAAATGCCATTAGTCTTAAATTTGTTCCTGAAGACAGTAAACTGATTCATGATCAGGAAATTAATATTAAAAAGCACTTGCGTTTAATTAATTTACCAGAGGGTTTGCATGATGTTCGTTTAAGTAAAATTGAAATGACACCAGAAAGAGCAGAAGTAATGACTGCTATTCAGCGCTTTTTATATCGGTATTCACAAGATATTCACCAAAAGGGTCTTTATTTATCAGGTAATTTTGGTATTGGTAAAACGTATATTTTAGCAGGACTGGCAAATCAGGTAGCTGCAATGGAAAAATATGTCGTTTTTCTGCACGTTCCAACCTTCATTGCTAGTTTGTCCAGTCATTTTAATGACAATAGTTTACAAACTGAAGTACAAAAAATTGCTAATTCTGACTTGTTAATATTGGATGATATCGGTGCGGAAAATTTAAGTCAATGGTCACGAGACGAGGTCTTGGCAGTAATTTTACAGGCTCGAATGGACAATATTTTGCCAACCTTTTTCTCGTCCAATTTTGCTATGGCTGATTTGGAGGACCATTTCAAGGAAACCAAAAGTTCAATTGAACCAGTGAAGGCTGCTAGAATAATGGAAAGAATACGTTCTTTAGCAACGGAAATAGTAATATCTGGACCTAATCGACGTCACTAAGTTATAAAAGATGCAGAATAATTTAATTTTTTAATGAAAATATACTTGCATTAAAAAATTATTGGGTTATAATTAAGTCCAATGAATGAACATGTTGCAACGCAACTCAGAGAGAAAAGCATTATTCTGAAAGCTTTCATTAGCGCTTGCAATCCACTCATTCATACCTAAATTTTGATAATGGGTTAGATTCCGTTAACAATCTATAACGAGATAGTTCATTTTCTTGAACTAAATTTTGGGTGGAACCACGTTAATTAACGTCCCAGTGCTTAATTGCACTGGGATTTTTTTGTTATAAAAATTTTGGAGGAAATAATGAGTTTTTCGATTACTTTGCCTGACGGCTCAAAAAAAGATTTTACAGATGCTGTTTCAATATCTGATTTAGCACATAGCATTGGTACATCTTTAGGTAAAGCAGCTCTTGGTGCAAAAGTAAATGGTCAAATTGTTGCTTTAGACTATAAGGTGAACAAAAATGCGGAAGTTGCAATTATTACCGACAGGGATAAAGAGGGCTTAGCAATTTTGCGTGATACCGTTGCATTCGTTCTTGAAGCTGTGGCCAAGAAGGCCTATCCTGAGATTCATTTTGGTGAACATGGAGCTGACGACGAAGGCTTTTACGTTGACACTGATAAAGAAAATCAAATAAAAATCAATGAATTACCTGACTTGGAAAAAGCGATCAAAAAAGCAATTAAAGCAGGAGAAAAGATTGAATCTAACTTAATGTCTAAAGATGAATTGGCTGCTGTATTCAATGAGGATCCTTATAAGAGTGAAATGCTTAAAGCTGAAAAAGGTGACCAAGTTCGAGTATACAAACTAGGCGACTTTATCGACTTTGGCTTTGATGCATTACTGCCTAACACAGGAAAAATTAAGCAATTTAAATTATTGTCAGTTGCCGGTGCTTACTGGAAAGGGCAATCTTCTAATCCTATGCTTCAAAGAATTTCGGGTACAGCATTTTTCAAAAAGGCAGATTTGGATGCGGACATTAAAAGACGTGAAGAAATTAAAGAACGTGATCATAGAACAATTGGTCGTGATCTTGATTTATTCTTTGTTGATCCAAAAGTTGGTGCTGGTTTACCATACTGGATGCCCAAAGGTGCCACAATTCGCCGGGTAGTAGAACGCTACATTATCGATAAAGAAGTCGCTGACGGCTACCAACACGTTTATACTCCAGTTTTAATGAACGTTGACGCTTATAAGACTTCAGGCCACTGGGCACACTATCGTGACGACATGTTCCCACCAATGGATATGGGTGACGGTGAAATGCTTGAGCTGCGACCAATGAATTGTCCTTCCCACATTCAAATTTACAAACATCACATTCGTTCATACCGCGAGCTCCCAATTAGGATTGCAGAACTAGGTATGATGCACAGATATGAAAAATCTGGTGCTCTGTCAGGACTGCAACGTGTACGAGAAATGACTTTAAACGACGGTCATACATTTGTGACTTTAGATCAAGTTCAAAGTGAGTTCTCAAAAATCTTGACTCTAATTTTAGATGTTTACAAAGACTTTGACATCACTGATTACTACTTCAGACTTTCTTACCGTGATCCAAAGAATACTAAAAAGTATTTTGCTAACGACGAGATGTGGGAAAGAAGTCAGTCAATGCTGAAAAAGGCTATGGACGATATGGGACTTGACTATGTTGAAGCTGAAGGTGAAGCTGCATTTTACGGTCCAAAACTAGATATTCAAACTAAAACTGCTTTAGGTGCAGATGAAACAATGTCCACAATTCAACTAGACTTCATGCTGCCTGAAAGATTTAACTTAACCTATGTTGGTCAAGATGGTGAAGAGCACCGACCAGTTATGATTCACCGCGGGATTGTTGGTACTATGGAACGTTTCATAGCTTACCTGATTGAGATTTACAAAGGTGCTTTTCCAACTTGGCTGGCTCCAGTTCAAGTAGAAGTGATCCCAGTAAATTTGGAAGCCCATTCAGATTACGCCAAAAAAGTTCGCGACGAACTAAATAAACGTGGCTTTAGGGCTGAAGCAGATTTACGTAATGAAAAATTAGGTTACAAGATTCGTGAGTCACAAACACAAAAAGTACCATATACTCTTGTTTTAGGTGACAAGGAATTAAAGGACAATGGTGTAAACGTTCGTCGCTACGGTACTGAAGAAGAGGTAGCCAAGAGTTTTGACGAATTTATCAGTGAAATTAAGCAGGATGTTAAATCATATTCACGTGAAGAATAATCGAGTAAAAAATAGTAAAGACAAGTTTAATTTAATAGATTGCAGGAATAATTTGATAACTTAGACCTTAAATATAAAAACCGCTAAAATTTGCACGTCGAGTAACAAAATGTAGTGTTGACGGGATGCACTTTTGATTAATTAATCAATTGCTAAAAAAGCTTGGTTTAAATAGTTAAATTAAGACTGCTAAAAAGGAGCATTAATTATGTCAATGGTAGAATTTCATGACGTGCAGAAATTTTATGGCAAATTTCACGCGTTGCATAGTATTAATTTACAAATCGATAAAGGCGAAACTGTTGTTTTAATCGGACCTTCCGGTTCCGGTAAGAGTACGCTTATTAGAACAATAAACCGCTTAGAGTCAATTCAGGGTGGAAAGCTGATAGTTAATAATCAGGATTTGTCCAATCCCAAGACTGATTCAAATAGGTTGCGCCAGGATGTCGGCATGGTTTTCCAACACTTTAATCTTTATAAAAACAAAAATGTTTTGGAAAATGTGATGCTGGCACCTAGAATTGTCAGTCATATACCTGAGGATGAAAATAAAAAACAGGCAATGAATTTGCTTGATATGGTTGGTGTGGCTGATAAAGCCCAAAATATGCCAGCACAGATATCTGGTGGACAAAAGCAACGTGTAGCTATTGCTCGATCTTTAGCAATGCATCCCAAATTATTGCTTTTTGATGAACCAACTTCAGCACTTGACCCAGAGATGATTGATGAAGTTTTACAGGTAATTAAAAAGATTACATCTTCTAGTGATATGACTTCCCTGATCGTTACCCACGAAATGGGTTTTGCTAAGGAAGTGGCTAACCGCGTTATCTTTATGGACCAGGGTCATATTGTTGAAGATGATGACAGTTCTTCCTTCTTTAAACAGCCAAAAACAGAACGGGCTCAGCAATTTTTAAGCAAAATAATAGCGCATTAAGAGGGGGCAATATCATGAAAAAATTAATTTGCTCAATCTCGCTATTTTTGGGAATGTTCCTTTTATCAGGTTGTGGCAACAGTGTCACTGACCAGTCAGCTTTGAAAAATGTGCGCTCGTCCAATACCATTACTTGGGCAGTTGAAGGTGACAAAAAGCTTTTTAGTCTAATCGATATTAGAGATGATAAAGAAAAGGGCTTTGATATTGATATGGCCAAAGCCATTACTAGAGAAATTTTAGGTCCTAAAGGACAAGCTCGCTTTACGCTTGCCACTTCACAGTCGAGAATACCTTTATTGAAAAATGGTAACGTTGATGCGGTAATTGCCACTTTGACAATTACTCCTGAAAGAGCGCAAGTGATTAGTTTTTCTAAATCGTATTTTCAGGCTGGTAAATCATTTCTTGTCCCTAGAGGATCAAAAATTAAAAAGCCAAGTGATCTTAATGGCAAAACTGTAATCGGTATTGTTGGAGACAACTCTGTTGAGGCAGTAAAGAAAGTTGCTCCCAGAGCAAAAGTTGTCGCAATGCAAGATTATGGTCAGGCAGTATCAGCTTTGAAATCGCATCAAGGAGATGCTTTGACTAGTGATAATGGTATTTTATATGGTTTAGCCGCACAGAGTCCTGGAAGCCTTGAAGTAACCGGAGGAACTTATACTAAAGAACCTTATGGCATCGCAGTAAATAAAAATCAAGAACCTTTTCATAGGGCTATAAATCGAGCGATTGACAAGATTCAAAAGAGTGGAGAATACAATCGCTTAATTAAAAAGTGGTTCGGTCAAGTTCCTGGTTTTAACTATAAGGAGATGTATATAAAATGATTCGTATCTTCAATAATTTTAGTAGTCAACTATTTTCAGGATTCGGCTGGACTATTTTATCAAGCTTGTTAACCTTAATATTTAGTCTGATTTTTGGAGTTTTATTAGCGCTTTTAGAGGTTATCCCTAATAAAGTGGCAAACAAAATCGGTAGAACTTACGTTGAGATTTTTCGCAATATTCCGTTATTAATTATCGTAATGTTCTTTTACTTAATAGTACCGAAATATTTTGTTCAAATTGACGGCTTTACTGCAGGTACAATTGGTTTGTTCTTGTATACTTCAGCTTTTATTGCTGAAATAATCCGTTCAGGCATTCAGTCTGTTTCACAAGGCCAAATGGAAGGTGCCAGATCTACGGGGATGACTTATAAGCAAGCTATGCGTTATGTTATTTTACCTCAGGCTTTTAAAATTGTTATTCCACCATTAGGAAATCAATTTGTCAATTTAATAAAAGATTCGTCTATTTTAGCTTTTGTGGCTGGTTTTGATTTAATGTACCAGGCTAATGCAATTGCTTCTGTGACTTTTGATACTTTTAACAGTTATTTTGTAATCGGTGTGCTATATTTAATAATTACTATGCCGTTAAGTTATTATATGCAATATCTAGAAAAGAAAATGGCGTAGGGAGGGGACTAAAATGCAAACATGGATTAATGCCCTATCATGGTTAAACTTTGGTTTTCTATTAAAGGGGTTAGCAGTCACATTATTTATTTCAGTTTTTGCAATCGTGCTAAGTTTCATTTTAGGATCGATTCTGGGAATAATTCGCTATGCAAAAATTAAATTTATTTCGGCAATTGTTGGTTTCATTATTGACATTGTGAGAAATTTACCGTTATTATTGATTATTTTCTTTACCTATTTTGGTTTGCCAAATATTGGTTTAAGGCCAGGAGCAATTTTGTCAGCAATTATTGCAATGACAATCTTTGAATCCAGTATGATCGCTGAAATTGTGCGCTCAGGTATTCAGTCAGTTGCTGTGGGTCAAATTGAAGGTGCCAGATCCACAGGAATGACATTCGTGCAGGCATTATGGCATGTTGTTTTGCCGCAGGCATATCGTCATATGATTCCTACTATTATTGGACAGTTTGTGTCCTTAATTAAGGACACATCTTTAGCTACTATCATTGTTGTACCTGAACTAATGCAACACGCACAAGTTATTTATGGTCAAAATGCCAATTATATCGTCCCAATGTTTGCGGCCCTGACGCTTTTATATTTTATTGTTTGCTTTACCCTGTCCTTAATCGGTAATAGACTCAATAAACAATTGGCATAAATTAAAGCATTAAAATTTATCTGATTGACATAGTTACAAAAGACGAGTATAATTACGACAGTTGAGAACAAGAAGAAGCTTCCCGCTTCTCGCCTAAGTTAAGTTGACCTCTGGGCTGATCGATATTTTCTGTTGATTATGGGCGGGTAAAGTTTACCCGCCTTTTTCTTGTCCTCAGATTAACATGGAGGTGAAGAATTATTCCAAGGAATTTGATATTGAACGATCAAATTCGCGCTCGCGAAGTTCGTTTAATTAATGAAGATGGTGAACAAGTTGGTGTTGTAACTAAAACTGAAGCTTTACGTCAAGCAAGTGTTGCAAATTTAGATTTAGTTCTAATTTCGCCTAATGCCAAGCCACCTGTTGCTCGTATCATGGACTATGGAAAGTACCGTTTCCAGCAACAAAAGAAAGTTAAAGAATCTCGAAAAAAGTCTAAAACGGTTAGTGTAAAAGAAATCCGTTTAAGTCCAACGATTGAGGGTAACGATTTTAACACCAAGTTAAAACATGCGCGTAAATTTATCACCAAGGAAGGTGCTAAAGTCCGCGTTTCGATCAGGTTCAGAGGTCGAGCAATCACTCATAAGGAACTAGGTCGTGAAGTGTTGGAAAAAATGGCTGAAGCCACATCCGATATTGCTACTGTAATTAGCAAGCCCAAGATGGAAGGCCGTTCAATGTTCTTAATGCTCGCTCCGAAGAGTGACAAAAATAATTAGTTAATTTGGAGGAATTAGAAAAATGCCAAAAATGAAAACCCACCGCGCTTCTGCTAAGCGTTTTAAGAGAACTGCTTCTGGTCAATTAAAGCGTCATCACGCTTTTACAGGTCACCGTTTCCACGGCAAAACTAAGAAACAACGTCGTCATTTGAGAAAGGCTGCAATGGTTTCACGCAGCGACTTGAAGCGCATCAAACAGATGCTCTCTCAAATGCGTTAATCAAATATATAAAACGATATTTAGGAGGAATTTTAGATGCCAAGAGTTAAGGGTGGAACAGTTACACGTAAACGTCGTAAAAAGATTATGAAGCTTGCCAAGGGTTACCGTGGCGCAAAGCATATGCAATTTAAGGCTGCAAGTACACAGTTATTTGTATCATACAGATATGCGTTTCGTGACAGAAGAAGACGCAAGAGCGACTTCAGAAAGTTATGGATTGCAAGAATTAATGCTGCAGCAAGACAAAATGATATTTCATATTCTAAGTTAATGCACGGCTTAAAATTAGCTGGTGTTGATATTAACCGTAAGATGTTAGCTGATATTGCTTATAACGATTCAAAGACCTTTGCAAAATTAGCAGAAACTGCTAAAAAGGCTTTAAATTAACCAAAAATGGCGCTTATGGCGCCGTTTTTTTATGTCAAAATTTAGCACTTGCAGTAGAAAATTTGGTATATTAAACTAGTGCAGTGATAGATAAGAGGGAAATTGAATGTTATTCAGACCACACTATACAATTGACACAATTTATCATTTAGATATTAAGGTGCTAAACCAAATTGGTATCAAAGCAGTATTTTCAGATTTAGACAACACTCTTTTGGCATGGAACGAATTTGAAACTGCTGAAAAAATGAATAATCTAAATAAAAAATTAGCACAAGCCAATATTAAGTTAGTTGTGATTTCTAATAACAATGCTGAAAGAGTGGGCAAAGTTCTAAATCCTTATCATATTGACTTTGTAGCCAAGTCGAAAAAGCCATTGCCCTTTGCTATAACAAAGAAAAGAAAAAGAATGGGATTAAAAAAAGACCAGGTCATGATGGTTGGTGATCAGTTAATCACAGATATACAGGCAGGAAACTTGGCTGGTGTAGAATCAGTATTAGTAAAACCGCTTATTCAAACTGATAAGTGGAATACACGTATTAATCGTTTTTTTGAGAAAATTATTTTTTTCTTTTTAAGCCTTTCACACCCAGTTACATTTAAGGAGACATTAAAAAATGGATGACCAAATTATTTGTATCGGTTGCGGTGCTGTTCTTCAATCAGATAGTCCACAAGAAGCAGGATTTTTACCCGCTTCCTGTTTGAAGCAAGCAAGAGAAAGTGAAGATGAGGGCAATGATATCTATTGCCAGCGGTGTTTTCGCTTGCGTCATTATAATGAAATTATGCCAGTCGAGTCTGATAATGATGACTTTTTAAAATTATTAAATTCTTTATCAGAAAAGAAAGCATTAATTGTCAACGTCGTAGATCTATTTGATTTCACCAATTCTTTGCTTTCTGCAATTACACGTTTTATTGGAAAGAATGATTTTATTCTTGTTGGCAATAAATTTGATCTTTTTCCGCAAAATTCTCGTCAAAGCAAAATAAAGGACTGGATGCGACAGGAAGCTAATCGCGTTGGTTTATTTCCTAAAAAAGTATTTTTGGTTAGCGCTAAAAATAAAGAGAATTTATCAGAATTGATAGCATATTTAGATCAAAACTCACGTGATCGAGATGTGTATTTTGTAGGAACAACAAATGTAGGTAAATCCACTCTTATCAATGCAATTATTGATCAAATGGGAGATATTCAAAATTTGATCACTACATCACGCTTTCCGGGAACAACACTTGATAAAATTGAAATTCCTTTGGCAAATGGTCATTTTTTAGTCGACACTCCAGGAATAATAACGGAAAATCAGTTGGCTACACGTTTAAACGCTCAGGAATTGAGCATGATTTCACCGCAAAAGCAGCTTAAGCCTGTAACTTTTCAGCTTAATTCAGGTAACACTTTATTTTTAGCTGGATTAGGCAGAGTGGACTTTTTAAAGGGGGAAAAAGCAAGTTTTACGGTTTATGCAGCACGGGGATTATATATTCACAGGACTAAAACGGAAAATGCAGATAGTTTCTATGATAAACATCTCGGTGAACTGCTCAATCCACCTTCGCAAAGTGATGAGTTGCCCCCTTTAAAATGGCAGGAATATCATACTAAAGAAAAAAGTGATTTGCTATTGGGTGGAATAGGCTTTGTTACAGTTCCTGCGAATTGTTTGGTTAGAGTATATACACCAGGTCAAATTGGTCTAGGTATTAGACGTGCATTAATTTAGAGGATATAATGATTGCTATTGCTAAGAATTATCAAAAAACACCAACTGTTGAAGTAGCTGAAGAAAAAATAGAACACAAAAAAGGTCGTCAAATCGGTATTTTTGGTGGAACATTCAATCCAATTCATTTAGGTCATTTAATAGTAGCTGAACAAGTATTGACCAAACTTCATCTTGATGAAATTTGGTTTATTCCTACCAATGTTCCTCCATTAAAGGATGAGCCAGTGGTTTCTGCACAAGATCGTGCAAATATGCTTGAGTTAGGTACTCAGGATAATCCTCGTTTTCAAGTAAAATTATTCGAATTATATCGTGGAGGGGTTTCATATACAGTTGATACCTTAAGATATTTGCGTGAATCTCAACCCGAAAATCATTATTATTTGATCATGGGCAGTGATCAAGTTAATAATCTAGGTGAATGGAAAGAGCCTACTAAATTGGCTCAACTGGCAACTCTTGTTGGAGTTCAAAGGGCAGGATACCCCCAAAAAGCAAAATTACCAATGATTTGGGTTGATGTTCCTGCCATTGCAATTAGTTCCAGCCTTGTTAGACAAACAATTGCGATTGGGGGTTCAATCAGATACCTGGTACCTGATACAGTGAGAAATTATATTCAGAAAAAAGGCTTATATCATGAATGATTTATTTTTCAAAAAGACTTATTCGGTTCTATCTAGTGATGAAATTGTGTCTAAAGAAAAAAGTAATATGACTGAAGATCGTTTTGAGCATTGTATTGGAGTTAGCAAAACTGCTAAAAAATTAGCAGAGTTAAACCAATATGATGAAGATAAAGCCGCATTAGCTGGATTTATACATGATTATGCAAAACAAGTTTCAGTCGAGGAATATCGTGAAGTTATTAAAACCAAGGGCTTTGATCAAGATCTGTTAAATTGGAATCGAAGCATTTGGCATGGTATTGTAGGTATATATTTTATTCAGAGAGATCTGAAAATTAATGATTCAGAAATTTTAACGGCAGTACGCAGGCATACAACAGCTGACGTTGAAATGACAACTTTAGATAAAATTGTATTTATGGCTGATTATATTGAACCTGGCAGGTCATTTCCAGGAGTTGAAGAAGCGCGTAAAATAACTTATGCTAATCTTGATAAGGGAGTTGGCTATCAATTAGCACATACTCTTGAATTTTTAATTGAAAAAAGAAATAAAATCTATCCACGTACTTTAGACGCTTATAATGTTTGGGGTATTAAAGAATAAGGAGAAAAATTGACTAGTAAAGAAATATTGGCTTTTACTCTAAAGGCAATTAGTGATCGTCATGGAGAAGATACTGCAGCTTATGATATGCAGGGACATAGTATTTTAGCTGATTATTATGTTGTGACCAGTGCTGGTTCAAACAGACAATTACATGCTATAGCTAATGCTATCATTGATGAAGCTCACAAGGTTAATTATTATGATTATCGCGTTGAAGGCACGAGTGAATCAAATTGGCTTCTGCTTGATTTAGGCGATGTTGTTGTAAATGTTTTTACTGAAGATGCACGTGATTTTTACAATGTTGAAAAACTATGGGCTAACGGTAAAAGATTAGAATTAAAGGAAGATTAACTAACAATGAGTGTAGTAGGGATCATTGCAGAATACAATCCCTTCCATAGTGGGCATGAATTTTTAATGAATCAGGCTCGATATATTGCTGGCAGTGAAGACCCAATCATCGTAGTCATGTCTGGTAATTATGTTCAGCGTGGGGAAATGGCAATTATGGATAAATGGACTCGTACGCAGGCAGCACTTGAAAGTGGTGCTGATTTAGTACTTGAACTGCCATTTTCCACTTCCGTTGAACCAGCTGATTTGTTTGCACTTGGCAGTATAGATCAACTGGTCAAAGTTGGCGCAACTGACTTGATTTTTGGAGTTGAAGACGCTACACAAAATTATGCTTATTTAGGTAGTAAAATTGCTGAAATTCCACAAAGTCATATGGACTTTAATGATTATAGTCAAACTTATTCAACCCAATATAACCAAATGGTAGCAAGAGAAGTTGGTCATGAAGTTAGTGAGCCCAATGCGATTCTTGCTCTAGCCTATGCAGTTGCTAATCATAATTTGGGGACGCCTTTAGTTTTGCATCCTGTTAACCGAATTGGTGCTGGACATGATGACGTTTTGCAGAGTAATAAAGTTGTTCAAAGTGCAAGTGCAATACGAAATATGATTCTTCATAATGAAACTAATTATACATTGGAACAATGGTTGCCTAAAAAAGAGGTTCAGCTTTTATTCAAGCAAAAGAATTATCCAAATTGGAATTTGCTGTTTCCATTTTTAAAATATAGATTGGAATCTTCTTCAGTTTCTGAACTAAGAAGAATTTATCAAATGAGTGAAGGCCTTGAGTACAAAATGAAACATGAGATTCACGCTGCACAAACTTTTACAGAATTTTTACGAAGGGTAAAATCAAAGCGTTATACTTATTCTCGTTTGCGTCGTCTGAGCCTGTATACGCTCTTAAATGTAACTCAAGAAGACATGACTGGCAGCTTTAACCATGAATCGCTTCTACTTTTAGGCTATAGTAAATTAGGAAGAAAATATCTTAAAGGGATTAGAAAAAAACCATTCGCAGACATCATATCGAAGGTTGATCAAAAAAATACTAAAAGTGGGTCAATGAAATTACAATTACGTGTTGATCGTTTTTTTGAGCAACTTATGGGAGTTGATCAAAACTTTGGGCGACGTCCAGTGGAGGTCTAAATGTTAACTTTGAATTTTACTCAAATAAAAAATAGCAATGAACCTGTAACTCACATTGAATGTGAGGTCGAGTTGCAAGAAGAATTTATTAAGCGAAGTCATGGCTTAGTTTATCAAGTAAATAACGTGAATGTTTCAGGGGATGCATTTTACAATCAACCTTACGTTACCGGTATCTTTCACGTACAAGCCTGTTTAGTTGTTCCTTCCAGTCGTAGTTTAAAGCCTGTTGAGTTTACAGAAAATTTTCGTTTTAGCGAGAATTATACTGATACAGATGTAGCTAAAGAGGAAATCGATGAGAGTGACATCCCGATTGTGAAAGTAAAAAACGAAGTTATTAATTTGCAAAAAGCGATTGAAGACAACGTTTTATTAAATATCCCAACTACAATTTTGACTGAGGAAGAACGAGATCAAAATATTTATCCTGAAGGAAATGGTTGGGCTGTGATTTCTGAAGATGAATTTGATAAGAAAGAAAAGGAACAAATAAACCCTGCCTTTGCTAAATTAAAAGATTTATTTAAAGAAAATAATGAGAACCATAATTAGTTAAATAAGAATAATTAAATATCATTAGAAATCAGTATTATTAAAATGCTGGTTTTTAATCTTGTTTTAAAAGCATTTTTAAAGTATGCTTTACTTATTGACAAGAATACAAATTAAATTAACTGAAATCAAATTTTAAAAAAGGAAGATAAAAAATGGCAAGAATATTAATTGTTGAAGATGAAAAAAATTTAGCGCGCTTTGTTGAATTGGAATTAAAACATGAAAAATATGATACTGTTGTTGAAAGTAATGGTCGCAAGGCACTAGATTTGGCCTTAAAAGAAGATTTTGATGCGATTCTGCTAGATCTTATGCTTCCTGATCTTAATGGTTTAGAAATTGCCCGAAGAGTTCGTCAAGTTAAGAGTACACCGATCATTATGATGACTGCACGTGATTCTGTTATTGACCGCGTTTCTGGTCTTGATCATGGAGCTGATGATTATATTGTTAAGCCATTTGCAATTGAAGAGCTTTTGGCGCGCTTGCGTGCAGTTTTACGAAGAGTAAAAATTGAAAAAGACGCATCAGATGATTCTGTTGAAAAGAAAGTAGTAAAATTCAAGGATCTTACTATTGAGACAGCAAATAGAATTGTTCGCCGTGGAGATGGTAAAGCAGTTGACTTAACTAAACGTGAGTATAACCTGCTCATGACTTTGATTAAGAATAAAAACAACGTGGTTAGCCGTGATCAGTTGCTGGCAAAAATTTGGGGACCTGGTTCAAATATCGAAACAAACGTTGTTGAAGTCTATGTGCGTTATTTACGCAATAAAATTGACGTGCCTGGTAAACAATCATATATCAAAACGGTTCGTGGAACTGGCTACATGGTAAGAGATGAGGATGATGAAAAGAAGTAAAAAAAGATCCCAAAAAGAGACCAAACATTCATCGTTGGTATTGCGATGGGTTAGTATCGTTGCTCTGACGATTATGGTCTCTTTTATTGTATTTTCAGTAATAATATATTCGTTTGTAGGTCAGCAATCGATGGTCCAGCAAAAAGAAACATCGAATGAGATGGTAAGCAAGCTCAATAGTAGCCTGAACAGAATACCCAAAGAATTAGAAATTGCAAATGTTGTTCCGGCTTTAACACCATCTGCTAGAGAAGTATTAAAAGGCAATCCCCCGATCAGCTCTGACCAACATAACAGTGCATTTAACGATGACTTATTGTCTTCGTTAACAAATCCGGATTTGAGTGTAGTTGTTTATAATCTTAGAAAAGAAGATGTTTTTGATAATGGTGGCAAAATTATTCCTTTTAAGAATATAAAAGGTGACTATGAGATGACTCGTATTTTTAAGAATCATAAACAAGAACTGATTACTTATCAAAAAGTTAGAGCCGCTCATTCAGGAAAAGTTACAGGTTATATAGTTGTTGCAAATAAAATGACATATTATAACGGTTTAATGAAAGACCTGTTAAAGTGGATGGTAAGAATTTCTTTAATAGCTATCGTACTTTTTACACTGGTAGCTTATATAATTGTTCGTGACATTGTAAAGCCTGTGAAAGAAATGTCACGAGTTGCTTTAGAAGTTAATGATGATCCAAATAGTACTGCAAGAATCAGAGATTTCCACCGTCATGATGAATTGCAAGAACTAGCAGTTTCTTTTAATCAAATGTTAGATCGAATGCAACGCTATATTGATCAGCAAAAAGAATTCGTGGGTGATGTTTCTCATGAACTTCGCACTCCTGTTGCGGTAATTGAAGGTCATTTAAACATGCTTAAACGCTGGGGCAAGGATGATCCGGAGATTTTGGAAGAATCAATTGATGCTTCTTTACAAGAAGCTAAAAGAATGCAGCATTTAATTCAAGAAATGCTTGATTTAACGCGTGCGGAACAAATTAATGTACAGTACCCTAATGCTGTGACCAAAGTTTCTGAAGTTCTTAAACGGGTCGTTGGTGATATGTCGCTCGTTCATATGGATTTTGTTATCAGACTAGATATGGACGATTTACCTAGCGATACTGAAATCCAAATTTATCAGGGCCATTTGGAACAGTTACTTGTTATTCTAATTGATAATGGTATTAAATACTCTACAGATCGTAAGGAAATGAATGTTTCAGCAGGATTGTCGCAAGATGATGTGCATATTATAGTCCAGGATTTTGGTGAAGGTATTTCTAAAAAAGAACAAAGCAAAATTTTCAATAGGTTTTACAGAGTCGATAAAGCTAGAACTAGAGAAAAAGGTGGCAACGGTTTAGGTTTATCAATTGCTCAAAAGTTAGTTACCAGTTATCATGGGAAAATCAGTGTTGAATCTGTAGAAGGACAAGGAAGTCAGTTTATAATAGAATTTCCAGCACTTACAAAAGCTCAATCCCAAAAACTGCATAAACGTGAAGAAGTTGAAAAAGCAAAGAAAAATAAAAAAGAAACAAATTAAAAAAGACCTTTGTAAAGTCTATTGATTGGTTTGCTCAATCTAAAGATAAACAGACTTAAAAGGTCTTTTTACTTATCAACTTATATGTGGGCCTGAAAGTTGGACCACTTTTGGGACTCAATAAAACAACTAAGGTCGTCTTTGTTGCTTTCCTTTGTTGCGGTTACGTAAGTTTTCGTGCAACTGTTTTGTTTGCTCTGACTGAGCAGGAGAAGCCTTCTTAGCGTTAAGAAGCTCATCTACTTTTTCCTTTGTTACGACTTCTGTAATAGGTTCACGTTTTAATTCTTCGTCTACTTCTTTTTTAACTTTAGGCATAATGATATATGTTACTATCAACTGTTGAATAACGGAGAAAAAGTTTCCGGCAGCCCAATATAAAGCAACTGAACCAGAAACAGAGAGGCAGATGAAGAGCGTCATAATAGGATTCATGAGCATCATAGATTGCATCTGTTTCTTTTGCTCTTTAGGGATCCCTACCAATGAAAGGTAGCCTTGAGCAAAAGCAAAAATGGTAGCAAAAACTGTTACTGATATAGACCTGCTGCTTAATGAAATACCAAAGAATGACGAACTAGCCAAACTCTTTGAATACATTACAGCATCATAAATTCCGATCATAATCGGGAACTGGATAATTAACGGTAAGCAGCCCATTCCCCCAGTTAATGATAAATGATTTTTAGAATATAGTTCACGTTGCCAACCGGCTAAAGTCATTTGCTGATCTTGATTTAGATCTTTGCGTTTCATGGTATCTTGAATTAGCTTCATTTGCGGCTGCAGGCGTGCCATTTTTTCTTGTTGCGTAGTTGATTTCTTTTGTTGATTAAGCATTAATGGCAAGAGAATCATTCTAACTACAAAAGTCATTATGATAATAGCCCAGCCGGCTCCATTAGCTCCACCTATGAGGTTAGAAAAATAGAGCATTATATTTTGCATGGGTTTACCAATAAATTTATAGATTGACCCGTATATAAAACCAGTTGGTGGTTTATTTACCCCACCATTTTGTGCACAAGCAGTAACAAATAACATGACTGTTAAACAAACAGTAATTAATCCGATATATTTGCGAAATTTTTTCATTCAATTCACCCAATTATTATTTTTTGCCAATAACTAATATAATACATGAAAACCATTCATTTTGCTTACTTTTGTTAGTTTTTCTTTTTTAATATTTGAAATGCGAGCAAATTGCGAAATATTTTTGGGTAATTCAGCACAAAATTGATTGACTCGGCTTAATTCTGCCTGTAAAGTAATTGTGACTGTCCTGTCACTGTTATTACGAACATTGCCAGTCATTTTCATTTTTTGAGCAAGGGTTAATACGCTCCAACGAAAGCCCACACCCTGGACAATACCCGAAATGGTTAATTGCCAAGTTTCTCTTGAATCATCAGTTGGATCGCTTTTTCTTTCGCTCTTGTGTTTATTAAAAAATCCCATAATAATCCTTCCTAGTCCTACTTTCTTGATTTTAACATTTTATCAGCTTGAAATTAAAAATAATATTGATAAATACGAAAGAAGATACCTTAATGTCTAAAAAAATAAGTTCATTAAATAATAAATTGGTAAAAGAATTAATTAAATTGAAGCAGAAAAAATATCGCCAAGAAAATGGATTATACGTAATCGAAGGCTTTCATCTAGTCACTGAAGCTCTTAATGCAAACGAAAAGTACAAGTATCTTTTAGGCACTGAAGAAGCTTTAGCTAAGATTCAAGATATTTTTCCACACTTATTGACAAGTATGAATACTTTCGTAATTAACTCTTCTGTTGCTCATCATCTTGCCAGCACTAAAAATTCACAAGATATATTTATGGTTTTAAAAATTACTCAACCACAAAACTACCATTTTAATTTTGGCAAGTGGGTTTTGTTAGACCATCTGGCAGATCCCGGGAATGTTGGTACAATTATTAGGACAGCAGATGCAGCTGGATTTGATGGTGTTGTTTTATCACCTGAAAGTGTTGATATCTATAATCCTAAGACTCAGCGCGCAATGCAAGGAAGCCAATTTCATATCAAGTTAGTTGTTCAAGATTTGATTAATGTTATAAAAGAAATGCAGGACAATGCAATACCAATATATTCAAGCATGCTGGATCGAAATGCTAGGAAATTACAGGAGTTTGTAAAAGTACCACAGGTAGGGATTGTTATTGGCAATGAAGCACATGGTGTTACTTCAGAAATAGCAAAAATCTGTGATCATAAATTATATATTCCTATTAAAGGTAAAGCTGAATCATTGAATGCTGCAGTAGCAGCTGGAATTATCGTCTACTATTTCTCCTGACTGTTAATACTTGTTTTTAGTAAGTATATTTAATATAATAAACACAAAGTAGACACTTTCTTGTGGGAGGACAGTATCATGGCTCAAGGTATTAAGGACAAAAACTGTGCGGATTGTGGCGCTTCAAATTATGAATACTGCAAACATTTTATTAACGCATTTAAAATCATTGGTAAGAAGTGGAACGGTTTAATCATTAGTTCACTATGTGCCGGTGATTATATGCGCTTTAAAGATCTAGCACAGTGTGTGTTGCCTTGCTCTGACCGTGTTTTGGTCGAAAGATTGAAAGAATTAGAAAAAGAAAATATTGTCAATCGTTCAGTCGACAGTAGAACAAAAATCATTTCTTATAGCCTGACACAAAAAGGTGAAGAATTAAAACCTGTTTTTGACCAAATTCATGGCTGGGCAGATAAGTGGGTTTAAATTTATACATCCACTTGAAAGTTTTTAAAAAAAGATATATTCTATTAACTAATTACAAAGAGTAAGACTAGTAGCAGCATTCATTTAATCAGAGAGACTTTTTTATTGAGCTGAAAGAAAAGTCTAAACAGAACTGTGAATTTCATCTTACTAGTAGAATCTAATCCATTCCGGTATTCACCGTTATCGAAACATGAGTGTGGGCATTTTGTGTCCAAACTAGGGTGGTACCGCGAAGCTTCGTCCCTTTTGGGATGAAGCTTTTTTTTGATTTGAAAGGAAAAGTTTTATGGACTTATTTGACAGGTTAAAAGAACTGCGTGAAAAGGGTCTTGATGAGATCGATAAGGCTAAAAATGAAGAGAAGTTAAATGATGTTCGTGTTAAATTAACTGGTCGTAAAAGTGAATTGACAACTATTCTTCATTCCATGAAAGATATTGATCCAAGTGATAGACGTGAAGTCGGACAACGAGTTAATAAATTGCGTGATCTATTTAATGCCAAGCTGGATGATGCTAAAAATGAAATAGTAGCAACTTTAGTTGAAGATCAACTTGCTAAAGAAAAAATCGATGTTACTTTACCAGGTAGAGAAATGCATCTTGGTACAAAGCATCCAATCAATATTATTTTGGATGATCTCGAAAAATATTTTATTGGCATGGGTTATAAAGTTGTGCAAGGACCAGAGATTGAAACAGATCATTATTGTTTTGAAATGATGAATTTGCCAAAAGACCACCCAGCAAGAGACATGCAAGAAACCTTTTATATTGATTCTGAAGATTTATTACGTTCTCAGACTTCTGGTGACCAAGCTCGCGTATTGGAAAAACATGATTTTGCCAAGGGCCCTTTAAAGATGGTAGGACCAGGCAAAGTATATCGCCGTGATGACGATGATGCTACTCACTCACATCAGTTTATGCAAATGGAGGGTCTGGTAGTTGATAAAAACATTACGATGGGTGATTTAAAGGGAACCTTGGAATTAATGGCAAAGCATATTTTTGGTCAGGACCGCGAAACCCGTCTGCGTCCTAGTTACTTTCCTTTTACTGAGCCTTCTGTTGAAATGGATGTTTCCTGCTTTAACTGCAATGGCAAGGGTTGTTCAATTTGTAAATATACCGGCTGGATCGAAGTTTTAGGTGCTGGAATGGTTCATCCTAATGTTCTCGAAAATGCTGGAGTTAATTCAAATGTTTATGGTGGTTTTGCCTTTGGCGTGGGATTAGACCGTTTTGCCATTCTTAAATATGGTATTGATGATATTCGTGATTTCTATACTAACGATGTTCGCTTCTTAGAGCAATTCAGTAAGGAGGAAAGATAATGCTGGTTTCATATAGTTGGTTGAAGGATTTTATTGATTTAGACCAAGATCCTAAGGAGTTAGCTGAAAAAATAACACGTACAGGTATCGAAGTAGCCGGTGTCAAGCATCCTGAAGAGGGTATGAAACAGATAGTTGTTGGTCATATTCTTGACTGTGAACCAATTGCTGGCACACATCTGAATCTTACTCATGTTGATGTGGGAGAAGATGAACCTCATCAAATAGTCTGCGGTGCACCAAATGTTGCCGCTGGTGAGAATGTGGTGGTGGCTTTGCCAGGAGCTCGAATCGCTAATAACGTTAAAATTAAAAAAAGCAAATTACGTGGAAATGAATCAAATGGTATGATTTGTGGCTTACAAGAAATAGGATTTCCAGATAATTTGGTACCTGAAAAATATGCTAAGGGTATTTATATTTTTCCTGAAGATGCCGATATCAAACCAGGACAGTCCGCATTTGCTCCTTTGGGAATGGATGATTATATTTTTGACTTTGACATTACTCCGAATCGCGCTGATACCTTATCAATGGAAGGCTCTGCTTATGAAGTCGGTGCTATTACTGACACACCTGTCAGAGTTGAAGATATAACCCTTAAGGAAGACGGTCCAGATTGGACAAAAGACTTCACTGTAGATGTTGATCCTGAGCTTGCACCTAAGTTCTATTTACGCAAAATCAGTAATGTGAAAATAGGGGACAGTCCACTTTGGCTTCAAAGGAGGCTTTGGAATGCCGGCATTAGACCCATTAATAATGTTGTTGACGTAACAAATTATATTATGCTTTTGACCGGCCAGCCAATGCACAGTTATGATGCTCGTGCTTTTAAAACAAATAAGTTAGTGGTCAGAAAAGCTGAAAAGAACGAAAAATTGACACTTTTAAACAATAAAGAAGTTGATCTTGATCCTAATGACATTGTTATAACGAATGGTGAAGAAGTTGTGATGATGGCAGGAGTTATGGGCGGTCTTAATTCTGAGATTGAAGCTGATACCACTGACGTTTTGCTCGAGTCGGCTATTTTTGATTCAACTTTAATAAGAAAAGCGGCTTTGCGTCACGCTAACAGGACGGAAGCTTCTAGTCGTTATGAAAAAGGTGTTAACTGGGATGCAACAACTCGTGCATTAGATATGGTTGCTATGCTTTTACGTAATGATGCTTCTGGAAAAATAAATGAAGGTGTGATAACGGGAAGTAATGAAGAAAAGAAACCAGTTCGAATTAAAACAACGATTTCTTACATAAATAAAGTTTTGGGTACCGATATTTCTTCATCAGATATTTCTGCAATTTTTTCCCGTTTGAATTTCAAGGCAGAAATTAATAATGATGAACTAATTGTTGATGTGCCAGCACGGCGCTGGGATGTAGCTATTCCTGCTGATCTTGTTGAAGAAGTTGGACGTTTATATGGATATGATAATATCAAATCTACACAGCCAGTTTTAGCAGAAACACATGGTGGCTATTCTAAAAAAGAAGAAGCCATTAGACGCATTAAGAATATTGTTCAAGGGCAAGGTTTAATAGAAGCTATTTCTTATTCTCTAACTTCACTTGAAAAAGCGATTGGCTTTTCCCAAGAACCTAAGAGGCCAGTTGAGGTCCAGATGCCATTGAATTCAAACCGTTCAACTCTGAGACAAAACCTTATGACAGGTCTAGTAGATGCTGCAGCCTATAATATGGCTCGCAAGCAAAATCAACTGGCAATTTTTGAGCAAGGACGTGTCTATGATTTCGAAAATAATACTTATAATGAACATGAGCATTTAGCTGCACTATATAGTGGTAATGTTTATTTTGAAAACTGGCAAAACAATAATGAAAAAATTGATTTCTTTTATGTTAAAGGACAACTTACCAACTTGTTTTTAGCTTTGGGAATTGACGCGGAAGATGTTGAATACAAGGCTGAAGTAATTATGTATATGCATCCCACCAGAACTGCCGGTATATATGTTAAGAACAAATATGTTGGCATGATTGGTATGCTAGATCGCCCTGTCACTCAATCTAATAAAGCTATGAAAGATAGTGAAATTTATGGGTACGAGTTAAATCTCGATGTCATTATTCCACTAATTCTTAATCCGCACACCACAGCACAAACGGCACCAAAATTCCCTGCTGTTGAACGTGACCTCTCAATCTTAGTTGACCAGGAAATTACTAACCAAACTGTTGAAGATGTCATCAAAGAAAATGGTGGCAAGTATCTCCATGATTTGCGTATTATCGATGTATATCGTGGGTCTCATATCGCCGAGGATAAAAAGAGTTTTGCATATCGTCTGACTTTCCTAAATGAAAATGATACTTTAACCGATGCAATTGTTAACGAAGCAATAAATTCTATTGACTCAAGTCTCGAAAAGCAGCTTAAAGCAGAAATACGCTAATGGTTGACTTTAATCGTTAAAGTAATATCATAGATCTTTGCAAAAAGAAATTTAACTTTAAGGAGTGGAAATTTAATGCCTGAAAAATCTTATCCGATGACTGCTGAAGGAAAAGAAAAACTGGAAGCAGAATTAAAAAATCTAAAAGTCGTGAAGCGCCCTGAAGTGATTGAAAGAATTAAAGTTGCTCGTTCTTATGGTGACTTGTCCGAAAACTCTGAATATGACGCTGCCAAAGACGAACAGAGCCATTTAGAAGATCGTATTAGCGTTGTTGAAGAAATGCTTAAGTATGCTCATGTGGTTGACGCTAACTCTAGTGATCCAGATGAAGTTGCAGTGGGTAAAACAGTAACTTATACGGAAGTTGGTGAAGATGAGCCAGAAACATATACCATCGTTGGTAGTGATGAATCTGATCCGATGAATGGTAAGATTTCTAACGATTCGCCAATAGCCCAAGCAATTTTAGGCAAAAAAAAGGGTGAAACAGTAACTATATCAACACCTGGTGGTAAATTTGATGTAGTGATCAATAAAGTAGAGGAATAGTTAGCAGTCTTTACAAAAGTGTCTTGCTATTTTCGATAAAAAAAAGACCAGAGCATATGCGTTTTCTTAAAATGAAAAACGTAAAGTTCTGGTCTTTTTTATGGAAGATTTAGTGATTGGTGAAATAGCGGTAATCTTTGCTTTTATCAAAGGTTACACCGCGAGCATTCTCACCGTTAGAAATTGAAAATTGTGCGTCTGGATATTTTTCCCGGACTTTATCTTCAAGAAAATCTCGCAACATGTGATTGTTAGCGAGTACAGAGCCGGTTAATGCAATTTTCATTGGTTTAGGATCTTCATAACGATTCATGCCAATAATAATATCACGTGCAAGAAGTTCTGCTTGCTCCTTGATTACTGCTAATGCAAAAGGATTACCTTTATCAGCTAGTTGTGCTACATCAACGGCCATTGACGCAAAGTCAGCGTTTGCTGTCTTGTAAAATTTAGCTGTTGCATCATTGAGATTGTCAACTTTAAACAATTTATTAAACATTGAAATTAGTTCATTTTCTTCTCGTTTGTCCCAACTAAGTAAGGCAGACTTTAAAGCTGACAAAGCAATCGCGTATCCGGAACCTTCATCACCTAAAATAGAGCCATATCCTCCCGTTGTGATAATTCTGCCATTTTGTAAACCATTATAAACCGAACCAGTACCAGCGATCACTAAGCCACCATCTTCACCTTCAAGACCATTATAAAGAGCTAAAAGTGAATCGGTAATTGCTCTGGTCGGTAAGTTATTAGCTTTAGCTGAAATCTCAGCTGCTACTTCAGGTGCATGACCAACAACAGATAGGCCAGCTATTCCACATAAGATACGTTGGCAGTCACCATCGATTTCATCAATTAATTTATTTATAGCATTTGTAATATTGGTTATTGCACTGGCGTAGTTAGTGTTTACCTGACCTGGTCCAGCTTGTGCACGTGCAAGCTCATGACCTTTTAAGTCATAAGCAATTGCCATTGTATGGGTTCCGCCTGCGTCAACTCCAATTAGAAATTTAAGTGTCATAGTTCAATCTTCTTTCTTTTTTATATCCCACCAATATTTTATTACAAATAAATAATTTACAGAAGATTTTTTATGAAGTGTCTATAACTAGTTTATTAATTGCCATTTGTAACTTATCTATTAAAGATTTTTCAAAACGTTAACATCTCAATAGATTTGTCATCTAGTTTTTGCTAAAATTACACTAGTTTAGTGAGGTTGAGTCTAATTGAATTTTTTTAAGAAAAAACTGAAGACTAAAAATAATAATTCCAAAAAACAAGCTTCTACTCCAATAAGAATGAAGATAATTTTGGGGATTATTTTTGTCCTTTTTGCTACGTTAATTGGGCAACTGGCATATTTGCAAATAGGCTACGGTTCTCGTTTTAAGGCTGAAGTGCAAAAATCTAATTCTGCTGTAGTTTCCGGTCAAGTTCCTCGTGGGGTTATGTATGACAGCAAAGGACGCGTATTGGTAGGAAATAGAGCTAAGAATGCTATTACCTATACTAAAAGTGTTTCTACTACAAGTGAAGATATTTATTCAATTTCAAATTCTCTTAGTCAATATATTTCAATTAAAGACGAAAAACCGACACAGCAGCAAGTAATTGATTATTATTTGGCTAATAAAAATAATAGTGCTAAGGAAGCCGCTAAAGTTCCTAAATCAGTGAGAGCAACACAGGATGATAATTTAATTAATAAAAGAATCCAAGAGCAAGTTAGTGCTGAACATGTTAAATTAAGTGCACGTGAGAAAACAGCAGCTTTAATTTACAATAAGATTTCAGGGGCATATACTCTTTCTACCATTTATATTAAAAATAATCATCTGACTGATAAGGAAATTGCGGAAGTAGGCGAGCATCTTTCTGATTTGCCTGGTGTAGGAATTGGTACTGACTGGCAACGTTCTTATCCTAATGGTTCATCAATTCGCAGCATTATTGGTTCCGTATCAACTGAAAAAGCTGGCTTGCCTAGTGATAATTTACAATATTATTTAACTAACGGCTATTCTAGGAATGATCGAGTCGGTACATCATATTTAGAAGAAAAATATGAACCATTGCTTAAGGGAACGAAAGCTACAAGTAAAGTTTGGACTAAAAATTCAGGCGATATTGAACAATCGAAATCGGTTTATTCTGGTCAAGCTGGTGCAAGCTTGGTTTTAACGCTTGATGCTAAATATCAAAAAGAAGTTCAAAGTTCATTAGAAAATATCTATGCGGCAGCTGTTGGTTCAGGGGCGGCTCGCTATTCAAATGGAGCTTATGCTGTTGCCATGAATCCTAAAACTGGTGCTATTTTAGCTATTGCTGGTATTAGTCGTGACCCAAAGAAGAATAAAACTACTAATAACGCATTAGGAATAATTAATCAGTCTTTTGTAATGGGGTCAGCTGTTAAAGGCGCAATGGTAGGTGGAGGATTAATTAATAAGGTAATTACTCCCACAAATAATGTAATGCCTGATACACCAGTTTACTTGCCCAGTACTCCTGTTAAAAAGTCTGTTTATCCAATAGGTACTTTTGGAGCCCTTGATGCAGAAACGGCACTTGAAGTTTCAAGTAATATTTACATGATGCATTTAGCAATGAAATGGGTTAAAGCTTCATATGTTCCTAAAACAAAAATTTATATGCCACAAACGGCGTTTGAACCTTTACGACATAATTTTAATATGTTTGGATTAGGTCAAAAAACTGGCATTGACTTACCGGGAGAAATTTCCGGAATTCAGGGCAAATCATTTAATGATCAAGGATTGGTTCTTTCAGGTTCTGTGTTAGACCTGTCTTATGGTAACTATGATGCTTATACTTTAATTCAAATGGTTCAGTACGTTTCTACTATTGCAAATGGTGGCTATAGAATGCAGCCTTATGTGGTGCAGTCAATTGGACGAACTTCAAATAACGGGAAAAAAGTTTATGTAGATTATAATAAAAAGCCAGAAGTTCAGTTACGTATACCCTGGACATCAGATGAGCTGAATATTGTCAGACAAGGCTTTTGGCGCGTTGTTCATGGTACAAATTCTTGGGGTACAGCGCATAAACTAAAAAATGTAAAACCTTCTATTTCCGGCAAATCAGGAACTGCTCAAACATTTTATTACGATCCTGATAATCCTAACCAAAAAAATCCGCCTGAGCTGGTTAATGCTACTTTTGTTGGCTATGCGCCATCAAATAATCCTGAAATAGCAACAGCGGTAATATTTCCTGGACTTGATCCTGAACATGAGGGTTCATATACGCTACAAATGACTAAAGCAATGGTGCAGGATTACTTTAAATTACATAAAAAATAGAATTTTATGAATATTACTGGTAATAATAAAGGAAAAATGCTAAGATAATACAGTCAGAATAAAAGCGTAGGTGGTGAAAGAAATGGCAGATAACATCATTTTGGAATGCACCGAATGTGGCGATAGAAGTTACTTATCTAAGAAAAACAAGCGTAAGCATCCGGAACGTTTAAGTTTGAAGAAGTATTGCCCAGTCGAAAGACATACTACTCTTCATCGTGAAACTAAGTAATTAACCAATATGGCAGGAGCCTATGCTCCTGCTATTTTTTATATGGAAGAATCATGACAAAATCAAAAAAAGAAATTAGAAAACAACAAGTAGAAAAACTAAGCAATTTTGCGGAAACGTCTCTAAAAAGCACTGAAGATCAGACCCTGCTTAAAAATATTTTGAATTCTGATTTACTTAGCAACTGTCAAAGCGTAGGGATAACATCTTCTCTAACTTATGAGGTAGATACTTCAGGACTAATTGCACAGTTATGGGATCTAGGAAAGGATGTTTATTTAGCTCGTGCTAACGATAACAGTGAACGTTCCCAAGATTTTATTTATTATAGTTACATGACTAAGTTAACTAAGTCGAAATTTGGTGTTGAAGAAGTAAGTGAACCGGATGCTCAGATTAATAATGATCTTGACTTAATTATTGTGCCCGGATTAGCTTTTGCTTTGGATTCGCATCAACGTTTAGGATTTGGCGGTGGTTATTATGATCGCTTTTTGGCAAAACATCTTAGTTCAAAGACGGTAGCTTTGGTCAATTCAAAGATGATTTTTAAAACTGCAGCGTGGAAAATAGAAGCAACTGACGTTCCAATTCAAACAATTATCACTCCTGAATCAATTTTATCGAAATAACTGAGGCTATTATGAACCAGCGACAAAACCTGAAAAATTGTTATATAACTATCAGTATTCTAGTTATTCTTTTTTTAGTCTTTTTAATTGAAACTGCAATAGGTGGCTCCGAAAATATCTACGTTTTAATGAAATTGGGAGCAATGAAAAATGATGCTATTGTTATAGGTAACCAGTGGTGGCGTTTGTTTACCGCACAATTCCTTCATATTGGAATTATGCACTTAATATCAAATGCAGTGATGATCTATTATCTGGGAGTTTATATGGAAACAATAATAGGTCATTGGCGTTTTTTAGTTATCTATTTGCTTTCAGGCATTGGCGGAAATCTCTTAAGCCTGGCTTGGGGAAACGATAACGCAATTAGTGCTGGTGCTTCAACTGCTTTGTTTGGACTTTTTGGTGCAATGACTGCTGTTGCATTGCAAAATCGTGCTAATCCGATTCTTGTTTATTTAGGTAGGCAGTCATTTTGGCTGGCACTGATTAATATTGTTCTTGATCTTTTTGCTCCTAATATCGATATTCCAGGACATATAGGTGGGTTTATAACCGGATTTTTAATTGCTGTAATTTTGGGTGAAAAAAACTTAAGAAAGTATTCAATGAAAATGCGTGTTGTTGCAGTATGTGCTTTGATAATTTATTGTGTGGCAGCTATCAGAATGGGTATGGTAATCAACTTATAATGAAAACTCTGTATGATGTACAACAGCTTTTGGAAAAATACGGCATTTTTGTCCATGTAGGAAAGAGAATATGGGACATTGAGCTAATGGCTCTTGAACTAGATAACATCAACCGTTCACATTTAATCGATAAGCATGATTATTTAGTTGCAAAAATAATACTGCGTCGCGAATATGAATATGAAGAACGCAGAAATAAAAATAAGCATGGCTCTTAAGCTACATTAAGAGTATATTGTTTTTAGAAACTTTTAGTAGGAGAAATACAATTTATGTCAACTTTTTTAGTTATTCTAGATGCGGTTTTAATTATAATAATTTTAGCCTTCGTTGCAGTTTGGTTATGGAATAAAATACAGACTAAGCGCTTGGGCGGTGGAGACTTGTCTAATGATGAATTTAATAAGGGAATGCGTAAAGCACAGGTTGTAGATTTACGTGAAAAAGAACCTTTCAAAAGAAAACATATTGATGGTGCCAGAAACTTACCTTATACAATGCTTAAGTATCAATATACTGAATTAAGGTCCGATCTTCCGGTTTACTTATACTCTGATTCATTATCAGTTACCCTGCGAGCTGCCAGATTTCTACAGAAAAAGAACTTTTCATCTATTAAATGGTTAAAAAATGGCTTTGATGAATGGAATGGTCGTACTAAGAAGTCCAAATATTAAATAGAAAACATGTTTGTTAATTTTTCAAACGTGTTTTTTCTATATTATTATTGAATGAGGGAAAAAGATGCAAAAAGTTTTGGCAATAGTGGGACCAACGGCAATTGGAAAAACTTCTTTGGCAATTCAGCTCGCTCAAAAAGTAAATGCTGAAATTATTTCGGGTGATTCAATGCAGGTTTATAAAGAGGTGGCTATTGGAACAGCTAAAGCAACTCCAGCCGAGCAAACCGCTATTCAGCATTATCTTGTTGATACTCAATCAGTTTTTGAGCCATATTCTGTGATAGATTTTATTGAGCAGGCGGAAAAAGCTATTGAGCAAATCACTGCCAAAGGTAAGCTGCCACTTTTAGTAGGTGGTACTGGTTTTTATGTTAATGCACTTTTAAACAAAATGAAATTAGGAGAACCATCTCGCCAAGAATCGGTGACAACGAAAAATTGGGAAAACTTTTTGCAGGTACATGGTAAAAATGAATTGTGGACAGAATTAGACAAGCGAGATCCAGAAGCAGCTCAAAAAATTCCATCAAATAACTCTCGCCGTGTTTTACGGGCGCTGACAGTAATTGAACGTACAGGAAAAAAGTTTTCACAACAGCAAAAAAAAATAGAGGCAAGATATGATTACCTCATTATTGGTCTCAATTCAGATCGTGCTAAAATTTACCGTAGAATTGATTTGCGTGTTGATCAGATGATGGAACAAGGATTGCTTGAAGAAGCAAAATTTATTTATCAAAATCGTGCTCAAGAATATACAATCCTGCAGGCTATTGGTTATAAAGAGTTTTTTCCTTATTTTGCAAAACAAGATAATCTTGAAAATTGCGTTTCAAATTTAAAAACAGCTTCAAGAAGATATGCTAAGAGGCAGCTGACATATTTTCGTCATCAATTACCTGTCACTTGGTTTGATCCACTTAAAGATCCGAATTGTTTAAATAAAATTACACAGAAAGTTGAGGTTTGGTTAAATGAATAACTGGCCAAAAGAATTAAATGAAATAGTTACAGAGACTGACAAGAAGATAGCGCCCCAATTAGCAAAAATTGATCAAAATATTCTATTTAATCAAAATAAAGTTTTACAAGCTTTTAAAGACAAAGCTGTTGCTGAATCCGATTTAATTGGTAGTACTGGATATGGGTCTGATGACAGCGGGCGAGATAAGTTAGATCGTATTTACGCACAGATATTTAACACCGAAGATGCCTTAGTCCGCTCGCAGTTTGTTTCTGGTACTCATACTTTGGCTACTGCAATGGCAGGAAATTTGCTCCCAGGTGATGAACTAACCTATTTAACTGGTATGCCTTACGATACATTACAACAAGTTATTGGAATTGCCGGTAATGGTCGTGGTAGCTTGAAACAATATGGTGTTAAGTTTTCTCACGTTGATTTGTTATCTGATGGCAGTGTTGATTTTGATTCAGCACGAAAGCTGTTAAAAGAACATCAACCTAAAATGGTTGTCATTCAGCGTTCACGAGGCTACAATACCAGACCGAGTTTTACGGTGGAAAAAATCAAGCCAATGATTAAAATGATCAGGGAAGTTTCGCCGAAAAGTATAGTTTTTGTTGATAACTGTTACGGAGAATTTTCCGAGCAACATGAACCTACTGAATATGGTGCTGATATAATGGCTGGTTCATTAATTAAGAATGCTGGTGGTGGACTGGCAAAAGTAGGTGGTTATGTTGTTGGTAAGCACGAACTAATTGAAAATACTGCGGCAAGGCTTACCGCCGGTGGTATTGGTCGCGAAGAAGGAGCCAGTTTAAATAATAATCTTGATTATTTTGAGGGTCTTTTTGTGTCACCAAGTGTTACCGGAAATGCTATTAAAGGTGCAATATACTCATCAGCTTTATTAGAAAAGATGGGATTAGAAGTTTCTCCTAAATGGAATGAAAACAGAACTGACTTAATTCAAACAGTGATTTTTCATGATAAAGACAAAATGATCAGATTTGCCAAAACTTTACAGGAAAACTCACCAATTAATTCATTTGTTGATCCTATACCAAGTAATGATACGGGATATGAAGATCAAGTGATTATGGCTGACGGCTCATTCATTGAAGGAGCAAGCATCGAATTTTCAGGAGATGGTCCAATTAGACCACCTTATGCTTTATATATGCAAGGTGGACTGACCTATGCTCATGTGAAAATAGCGATTACTAATGCAGTCAATGAATTATTTTTTCAAAAATAATTAAAGATATTTATAAATGTAAAGTAAAAGTTTCGTAAAGTTTTGATATTTTTTGTTAGACCACTTTACAAGTTTTTAATCATTTGCTAATCTTAAGTCTAGTTCTAAACAAGAATAAATTTTCTGGTTTAGACTGTACCAATTATTGTTTGATTTTTTAGGTGGAGAAGCATGACAAAGAAAATTTCAGCAGATGACATAAGAAAAAGTGTCAAAGAAGAAGATGTCAGATTTATTAGACTGGCTTTCACAGATATTAATGGAACACTAAAAGCAGTTGAAGTTCCAAATAGTCAGTTAGACAAGGTTTTAGAAAATGACGTGCGCTTTGATGGTTCTTCAATTGACGGATTTGTTCGTTTGGAAGAAAGTGATATGATATTATATCCTGATTTTTCTACTTGGTCCGTTTTGCCTTGGGATGACAGCACAGGTGGTAAGATCGGCTGTTTAACCTGTTCTGTTCATAATACAGATGGTGAGCCATTTTCAGGTGATCCACGAAATAACCTAAAAAGAGTTATTGGCCAAATGAAAGACTTGGGATTTACTGCTTTTGATATCGGTTTTGAAGCCGAATTTCATTTACTAAAGCTTGATGAAAACGGTAATTGGACTACTCAAGTTCCAGATCATGCATCATATTTTGATTTAACTTCGAATGATGAAAGTGCAAGTTGCCGCCGAGATATTGTTGAAACCTTGGAAAGCATTGGTTTTGAAGTTGAAGCCGCTCACCACGAAGTAGGAGATGGCCAACAGGAAATTGATTTTAGATTTGATGATGCCCTGACAACTGCTGATCGCGTGCAAATGTTTAAAATGATTGTACGTGAAATAGCTAAGAAACATGGTTTGTTTGCTACATTCATGGCAAAGCCTTTACAAGGTCAAGCTGGTAACGGGATGCATACCAATATGTCTTTGTTCAAAGGCAATAAAAATGCGTTTTATGATAAAAATAATAAATATCATTTATCCAAAACTGCTTTGTACTTTTTAAATGGTATTCTAGAGCATGCTCGCGCAATTACAGCAGTTGGCAACCCGACTGTTAACTCATACAAGCGTTTAATTCCCGGTTTTGAAGCTCCAGTATATATTTCTTGGGCTTCAAAGAATCGTTCTCCTATGGTTAGAGTACCTTCAGCTGGAGAATTAAATACTCGACTTGAGATGCGTTCTGCTGATCCAACTGCTAACCCATATTTGCTTTTAGCTGCATGCCTAAGTGCAGGAATGGCTGGAATTAAAGAAGAAAAAATGCCTATGGATCCAGTAACTTGCAATTTGTTTGATTTAAGTGAAGATCAACTTAATGAAATGGGAATCAAACCACTTCCTTCAACGTTGCACAATGCATTAAAAGCTTTTAAGAAGGATAAACTAATTCAAGATGCTTTAGGTGAGCATTTAACCCAGAGCTTTATTGATTCTAAAGAATTAGAATGGTCTCAATATACTCAAACTGTTTCTGACTGGGAAAGAAATCGTTATATGGGTTACTAAACCGATCTGGTTAATTTACTCTTTTTACAAGTGTTTAATGGATTTTAAAATAATTTTGATGTCAAGCTGTAAATCAGCTTGACATTTTAATTTTAGAAACGTTTTTAACATAGCCCAATTCGTCATTAGTTACTTTTTTACTCAGATCAAATAATTAATTTTCTCTTAAAACAAATATAAGCAATACTTCTTTTGGCTACAAAAAGTGATTAAATTTTAAAACAGATGAAAAAGTTGAAAAGAAAATAGAACAAAAGGTTATAAAGGATCGCTTTTTAATTAGAGCTATTGATAAATTAGGTTTAAAGAAAGTTGTTACGGAGCGCAATGACTTAAGAGCTGAGGGAGCCTATAGTAGTAATAAGAATCATTCATCTTGATACTAAATTCTTACAATTTTAAATGTATATTTTTTTCTGTTATCTGCTAAGATGTGCTATCTTTACCAAATGTTGTCTTTTCTGCTCACAATGTAGCTATAATTATATTATGGTTTTATATCTTAATAGTATCGAAAGAAAATTAAGTTGAAATGTGTTTATTTTCAATTTGAAGACCAAACGAATAAGTAAGACGGCAGAGAATGATCTTAGCGTCACAAATAAATATAAGCAAGATTTCAGGGACTATTAATTTCATACAATATTCAAGAAAGAATAATTATAATTATTCTTTCTTGAATTTGGTAAATGTATGAATTAATTTTGATATGTTAAAAAGCTAACTATATTCTATTTAATAACAAAATATAAATTTGGTAAGTTGTTGCTAAGTAGAGATTTTTAAAATTTTATTTCCAAATTAATGTAAATAAAATAATAGTTAACAGGTTATATAGATCGCTGCTCATACTTTCATTAAAAGAAATAGTATTTTAATTTCTATAATTAAGCATAATATTATTACTGTTATATGTAAAAAATATCTGTAATTAAATTATTATAAAATACATTCTATATTTACAGATGTTTTGCAATCATAATAAAGTGTGTTATTTAAATTTAAATTATATATATTTA
>NZ_JRJB01000008.1:0-128989 GCF_000760615.1 Lactobacillus sp. wkB10
CAGTTTTCAAGGTACTACCTGCTGCTTCTTTAAAACAGCTTTTTTATTTTCCCAGATTCAGTCCCTTTTGTCAAGCACTTTTTTCTGGCATCTTTTCGCCGTCTTCCCTGACAGCGTTTATTATCTTACTAAAACAGCTCGCTTTTGTCAACTGCTTTTGCTCGTTTTTTTGCGCTGCCTCTTAGGCCTCCTGCCTTGCGGCTCATTGCCCGACGACAGTTATTAATACTAGCAATTATTTTTGCCTTTTGCAAGTCTTTTTTACAAAAAATTTAAGTTCATTCAGCTTTTTTTATAGATTGCTCAATATGAACCAATAATAAATGGATACTTTGGTAAACGTCCCTTATATCGAGTCGACACTCATCTACAACCCAATTGAAAACAATAGCATAAATTCCGTTTGCTACTAATTCAACTTTACGAACCGAAAATGATCCTCTAGGTCGCATATACTTCTCTATGGCTATAGCATATTCTTTTCGTAAAACACGATAAAATTCTTGTGGGTTTTGCGCAATTCTATTGAGATTAATATAGAAAATCTTATTTTCTTTTATTTTCGACAGCATCCTGTAAAACATGCGATCCATCGTTTCACCGTCAATACTTCGTAATGCCCGTCTAGTTTGTAAAGCTAAAACTGAAGTAAACAAATCACAAATATTACGGTATTTTCTATAAAAAACTCCACGGTTAATATTCAATTTCTTACAAAATTTAGTGACTGTGTACTTATAAACATTATATTTTGATAGCTCTAACACGAGAACTTGTTCAGTCTTTGTTAAACTCATATTAAATGCTCCTACTTATAATGCTATAAGTATATCAATAATAGTAACGACAAGCAATATTATCTTGGAAAAAAATGATTTTATTTTTAAAATGCTAAAAAGAACTTAAAACTACAAGATTCTTTAATTTGTGTGCAAAATAAAAAGCCAACATCTAAGTGAAATCGTGTGTTGGCTTTCTAGGAATAATTTAAATATAATTTTTATTTTAAGTTAATCTAGACTATCACGCCTATTTTTTCTTTGTCGTTTAGCTTTTCGAATTTTACTGCGTTGTTCAATTCTATTTTTTTGTGCTCTATCTTGCTTAATAGCTCTTTTAATCTTTTTCTTATAGCCAGGTTTACGTTTTTTCTGCGCTTTTTTTACCATTCCTCTTACCTTATTATCAAGGCTTTGGGAAGTTGATTGTCTTAATTTGCGGTTATGATAATGCGTCCGCGGTACCAGAGAACTATCTTTAATTTCGACAAAATCAAAATGAATTCCCATTTTTTCCAGCTTAAGAATTTGATTCATTTCTTCTTCACGAATTAACGTGATGGCATGACCGCTCATCCCATTTCGGCCGGTTCTACCAATACGATGAATCACAAATTCTAATTCACGGGGAATTTCATAATTAATAACTAAGCTGACACCCTCAATATCGATGCCGCGTGCAGCTAAATCAGTTGCCACTACATACTGGTATTGTCCGGCTTCTACTTCACGCATTGTTCTTTTACGTTCGCGCTCAGTAATTCCACCATGAATTTTGGCCACTTTTAAGCCTTGATTAATGAGAAATTCTGCTAGTTCATCAACAGTTTGCTTTGTGTTAGCAAAAATTAGTGCTAAATACGGCTGACCAATTGTTAATAATTGATAGAGTATTTTTTTGCGACTTTTTGCGCCAATATCAAGCAAATCGTTTTTCACTGTTGGAGAGATAACGGTAGGATTATCTATGATAATAGTTTCAGGCTTTGCCATGTATTTACGTAAAAAGTTAGCCAACTTAACCGGAATTGTGGCTGAAAAAGCAGTTAAAACACAATTTTGAGACAATCTTTGTGCAATAAAATCGATTTCACTTAAAAATCCCATGTCCAGAGTCATATCAGCCTCATCAATGACAAAGTTTTTGACATAATCTAGTGGCAAAATCTTTTTTTCAACAAAATCATGTAGTCTGCCGGGAGTAGCAATGATAATTTGCGGTTTATGTCTGCTAATACTTTCAATTTGTCGCTCACGATCGGTACCACCTGCTAATAACGCAATAGACAGGTTTAGATTGGAAGCATCCCTTAACTGACGGGCTACTTGATACAATTGCTGTGCAAGTTCACGACTAGGCGTAGTCAAAATTGCCTGAGGAAACTGTAGATTCTCGTCAATTTCATTCATAACAGGAATCAAAAAGGCGTGAGTTTTACCCGAACCAGTAACTGCTTGCACTACAGCATTTTTGTGTGCCATTAAAACAGGGATCACTTTTTCCTGCACTTCAGTAGGTTTAACAAAATTAATCTTTTTTAACCCCTGTCTAATTGCTGGATTTATCTGTTCATTTTCAAAAATATTATTCATGTTCCTCTTGATATTCCTTGGTTACCTGAACTAGTTCTGCGAAAATTTGTTTCACTTCCGCCATGTCTTTTGCGTTAGCTCCACTTGCTAAAGCGTGACCGCCTCCATCATGCTTTGCTGCTAATTCGTTAATTACTGGTCCCTTTGAACGATAATGGACTCTGAATGTACCGTCTGGTTTTTCAACAAAAACATTCCAGGCAATGATATCCTTAATTCGACCGGGAGTAGAAACAGTACATGAAGCTTGTTCTGAATCTACACCCAATTTATGCAAAGTATCTTGAGTTAAAATTGCATAGGCTGCACCACTAGCATCGACTTTCATATACTCCAAAACTTCGGCCTGTAATTTTGCCTGTTCGAAGGTAACATCACTGATATTACGCGCAATATCATTAATATTAATTCCGGTCGCTGCCAATTTAGCCGCAATTTTAAAAGTATGATCTGTTGTTTCAGGATACATAAATCTACCGGTATCACCCACTATTCCAGCATAAAGGGGATAGGCAACTTCTGCAGTAAGTGGCATTTTTTCAGTAATAATAAAATCAGCTACAATTTGTGAAGCAGCAGGAGCCTGATCATCAACAAAACTCATATCAGCGTATGGTTCAACATCGGGATGATGATCAATTTTTATTAAGAAATCACCTTTGCTATATAATTTATTAGAAATACGGGCTGTATTTCCGGTGTCTGTTGTAATTACAAGAGCTCCTTCATAATCCTGTTCAGTCACTTGATCCATATGATTGATCCATGCTAGATCTCCTTCATCATTTTCACCCGCGCATAAAATACGCTTATTGGGAAACTGCAGCTTTAAAGAACGTGCAAGTCCTGCCTGAGAACCTAAAGCGTCTGGGTCTGGACTAGTGTGTCTATGTAAAATAATGGTGTCATATTGTGTGATTTTTTGATATATTTCGGTAAAAGTATTCATATCTAAACTCCTTTGTTACTTATATAAATTCCAGCCTAATAACAACTTTTTATTGAGTAAACAAATCTAAATCCATATTTTCATAGTCTGCTTCTGTAAAATCTGTAGCAGTCACACCCAAAAGTCTTATTCCATCATTTAAAAATGAACTGGAAATAGGATCAAAAAGTTCTTTAGCAACATTGTATAACTCTAATGGATTATTAGTAGCATGATCAAGTTTACGCCTTTTAGTAACGGTCTTGAAATCACTGTTGCGAATTTTTAAAACAACAGTATTGGCATAAAAATTTCGTTCAATTAGCTTATCAGCCAGATCATTAACATAATTACGCAAATTTGTCAGTGCAGTTTGCTCATTGTAAACACTAGGTTCATAGGATCGTTCAATACCAATAGATTTGCGATTACGCTCATCATCAGGAATTACTCGTGATAAATCAATACCGTTGGCGTGTTCAGCCATTAAGTATCCCATACGGTTGAAGTGTTTTATTAAATCACGAACATGCATTTTTTGCAACCCATGACCTGTAAAAATGCCCATTTCTGCTAATTTTGCTTGAGTTTTTGGACCGATACCATGAAACTGAGCAATTTTTTGTTTTGCTAAAAATTCTTTGGCTTCATCTGGCAAAATAACAGTGCGCCCGAATGGCTTCGAATACTCAGAACCCATTTTTGCTAAAAATTTGTTATATGTGACGCCAAAAGAACAGTTAAGACCAACTTCTTTTTTTATTTTCTTCTGAAGATTAATTGCAATCTGCAACGCAGAAGTTATCCCTAATTTGTTTTCAGTTACATCCAAATACGCTTCATCAAGCGCGATAGATTGGACGTTATCAGTAATTTCATGCATCAACTGATGTATTTCTGCAGAAACACTATGATATTTGGTAAAATTTGGGCTCAAAAATACCAATTTATTTTTCGGTATCAGTCTTAATGCCTTAATCGATGGCATAGCAGAGTGCACACCGTATTGACGAGCAATATAATTAGCTGTTGCAACCACACCATGACCGTGATAATTTCTAGGATCTTGACCAATTACCAGTGCTTTATTTTTTAATTCAGGATTATCGCGTGTTTCTACAGATGCATAAAAAGCATCCATATCAAGATGAATAATTTTTCTATGTGTATTATTTTTAGGCAAAAGGCCATCGTCAAAATTACTCATAAATCCAACGCTCTGTCGGTGACTCAAAAATTTTAGCAGCTGATTTAGGACCCATTCTGTATGGCAAATATTGTTCAGGTTCTTGACCCTGTTCGTTTTCTTTTTGCCAAGCTTCTTCAACATGGTCAATAAATTTCCAATAGTTTTTTAGTTCACTCCAGTGAGTAAAATTAGTTGAATCATTTACAAAAACATCATGCAGTAAACGTTCATAACCATCTGGCACCTGTTTTTGCTCTTCACTTGTAAGTCCGTAGCTTAAATTCTCACGCCTGATTCCAGTCCCATTGATTTTTTTACCGTTAATAGTAATAAAAATCTGCATCTGCGGATCTATAATGATTGAAATATTATTTGAGTGAGCCATGCCATACTGATTCGACATATGCTTTAAAACAATGTCAATCCTATTTTTCTTTTCTCTCATTTCTTTACCAGTTCTAAAATAAATTGGTAAATCTGCCAATGGTCCCTTTTTGAACTTCACTTCACCTGCTACATAGGTTTCCGTATGAGAATCCTCAGCAACATTAGGCTCTTGACGATAGCCAAAGGTGACATCGCTGCCAAGATATTGTCCCCTCACAAAATGCCGCGCAATTTCATCTTCTGTGGGAATTATCATACTATCAAGAAGTTCTTGCTTTGCTTTGTGGATACTTTGTGAAGTCAAATCCTTAGGCTCTGGCATTGCAAGTAAAGTTATGATTTGGAATATATGATTCTGTACCATATCGCGCAAAGCTCCTGATGTTTCGTAATATCCACCTCGAGCCTCAACTCCAAGTTGCTCAGCCAAAGTGACCTGAACGTTTTTAATATTATGATTATTCCAAATATTTTTAATCAATGGATTAGTAAGCCTCATTGGTAAAATGTTCTGAATCATTTCCTTGCCTAAATAATGATCAATCCGAAAGATATCATCTTCAGCAAAAGATGCAGTTATCTGCTTGTTTAACTCTTCTGCCGTAGCAAGATCACGACCAAAAGGCTTTTCAACAACAATGCGATTAAAACCCGAACTAGTTAAATGTTGATCATTAATATGTTCAGCAATAGTACCAAAGAATTTAGGAGCCATCGCCATATAGAAAATACGATTTCCCTGTGCACTGTAGCGATCATCAAGATCCTGCGCTAAATTTTTCAAGGTTTCATAGTGTTCCACATTTGTCACATCATGAGACTGATAATAAAAATGGCTGGCAAATGCCTCTAATTCATTCTCATCTATTTCATTATTAGTTTCATGCACTGCGTCGCTCACTTGTTCGCGCAGATATTCATGTGACCAGGGACGACGAGCCGTGCTAATTACAGCAAAACTATCGTGAATTAACCCTTGTTCAAATAAATTAAACAGTGCAGGATATAGCTTCCTATGTGCTAAATCCCCACTACCACCAAAGATAATCATAATTACCGGAATGTTATTCATGAAAAAATCCTTTCTGTTACCTTTTTACACTAGCTTTATTTTATACTATTTTGCTGGTAAACTCGCGCTTTGAGCAATATTTGCTGTTTTTGCAAGCTAATTTTAGGTAACAAAAAAGTGCCATTAAGGCACTTAAGTAACTACTTTTATTTTGAATCGTCAGGTGTTTCATCAGATGAACTGGCTGGTCTTTCTTCAGTTGACTTTTCCGCTGGCTTATCTGGTTTCTGATCCGTTGTCGGTTCACTTTGCTCTGATTCTTCAGCTTTATCAGCACTTTCAGAAGTAGCAGCTGGTTCAGCATTAGTCGTATTATTTGGCAAAATTTGCTGTACTGCCATTCTGCTAAAAGTTAAATAAATCCCATCGGCGTCAAGTACAACAGTTTTATCTTTGGTATTAACTGAATCAATTTTACCGTGAAGACCATCAATCATGATGACGCTGTCACCTTTCTTCAATTGATTCATCATTTCCATTTTCTTTTGTTGCTGCTTTTTTTGGGGTTTGATCATAGTAAAATACATTAAGGCAATCAAAACAACAAAGATAATGATTGTCCACATAGTACTACCTGAATTATTAGCCTGTGCTAAAAATAAATTATTCACTTTTACACTCCTCAAATTAAAATTAATTATTGTCTAAATATTTATTATACAGAAAATAACAAACATTTGCATTACTTGTTTGGCAAGGGCAAGCCTAAATGAATGTATGCCTTCTCTGTGACCATTCTTCCTCTTGGCGTCATCAATAAAAAACCATTCTGCATCAAATAGGGTTCGTAAAGAGATTGAATTGTTTCTACATCTTCACCAGTATTAGCAGCCAGTGTCCTAATTCCTACAGGACCACCATGATATTTTTCAATAATTACACGCAAAATTTTACGATCAGTCTGATCAAGACCTTCATCATCAACTTGTAATTGCCGTAGAGAATCTGTCGTAGTTTTAAAAGAAATTATTTCTTCTCCTTTAACTTGTGCAAAATCACGCACTCTTCTCAATAAACGGTTGGCTACACGTGGTGTGCCTCTCGATCTGCGAGCTAATTCATGTGCAGCCTGGGGGTCAATTTGAATGTTAAAAACTTTGCTAGAACGAGAAATGATTTTTTCTAATTCTTCCACAGTATAATACTGTAAATGTTCAACAATACCAAAACGTCCACGCAATGGTGCAGATAATTGCCCGGCTAAAGTAGTTGCACCAACTAAAGTAAACGGTGGCAATGGAACATGTACTGCATGGGTAGTTTGGCCTTCACCAATTACGATATCAACATAATAATCTTCCATAGCAGAGTAAAGAACTTCTTCAATTGGCTTTGCCAAACGATGGATTTCATCAATAAATAAAATATCACCAGGATCCAGATCGGTTAATAAAGCAACCAAATCACCAGCTTTTTCAATGGCTGGACCACTAGTGCTCTTTAAATGAACACCTAGTTCATTCGCTATTACAAAGGCTAAGGTAGTTTTACCCAATCCCGGAGGGCCATAAAGCAGAACATGATCAAGAGCCTCATCCCTTTTTTTAGCAGCTTTAATATAAACTGCCATTTCTTTTTTGACACGATTTTGACCTAAATATTCCTTTAAAGTTTGAGGACGTAAAGGAAACTCAGCTTGCTTTTCTTCTTGTCCCTGAGTCTCTCCAGAAACAATACTGTTATCGTCTTCTACCACCTGTTTCACTTCCCTTTAAAACATTAATTTTATTATAACAAGATTTACTTCTTTAAGAGAAGAGCCAATCCTTTTTTAATGTACTGATCTGCTGTTGTCTTTTCCTCTTTTATTAAAGCCGGTGTAATCCTATCTACTTCTTTTTTAGTATAACCTAATGCCAATAATGCCAATAATGCATCATTTAATTCTGGAGTTATTTCTGCTAAAGCTTCTTTATTTGCTTTCTTGACATAGTCTCCTAATTTACCTTTTAAATCAAGGACAATTTGTGAAGCCGTTTTTTTGCCTACACCAGGAAAACGAGTTAGGTATTTCACCTCACCCTGTTCAATTGCTTCTGCTAGAGAATTACTGTCTTCAGCAGCCATAATTGCTAAAGCAGACTTTGGTCCGATACCACTGACACTTAAAAGTTTTAAAAACAATCCTTTATCATCTTCAGTCTGGAAACCATATAAGGTAACTCCAGTATCTCGCACAATTTGTTCTATAAAAACTCGAGCTTTTTGTCCCTCTTGGTATGCATATGGTGAGGGACTAAAAACCTTGTAGCCGACTCCATTTACGTCAACTACTATAAAATCTGGCTTAACTATTGCAATAATGCCATTCAAATATTCATACATTTTTATTAATCTTTCTTAAACATTTTGCTTAAATCATTCTTCTTCAGTCGCACAATTACCAAATTGCCCTTTGCATCATGATATGGATCAGAAACTTGCCTTAAATTTGTCAAAATTTCGCCACAATCTGCAGAAGTCAGTTTTTTACGTCCTGAAACTTCCCTTTGAGCCTGATCTGCTGCTATCCTTTTAATTAAATTTTGAGAATTGCTGTTATCTATGTTCAAAAAGGTGTCTAAAATTGTACGTACGGAATGTTCGACGTCTTCGCCCAACCAAGTGGGATAAGACCTCAATATAAAGGTATCTTGTCCAAAATCTTCCAAGAAAATACCAATTTTTTTAATATCTGCCAACTTATCTTTTATCTGTAAAAAATCCAGATTGCCAAATTCCAAAATTAAAGGACTCAATAAACCTTGCTGGCTGATTTTAGAACTAGACAATTCGAGTATAATCTTTTTAAAAGAAAGCAGTCTTCTGGCAGCAACTTGATCAATTAAATATAGATCATCATTACTTGCAGCTATAATATATACTTTAGTCTGACCTACAAAACTTAGCTCGGGTAAACTACTTGCCAGTAATTCATCCCCCGTAGAAATTATCCCGCTATTAGATTGTTTACTGGTAAAAGGGGTCAATTGACATTGCTTTTTTACATTATCTGTCCAAGTTGCAGTAATCAGATAACGATCATCATCTCGTGGAGTATCTAAATTCACATACTGTGTATGTTGAATATGCTGAATTTTTTCAGGTACTGCTTCATTAATTTGGTCAGTTTGAGTTTCAGGTCTTTTAGTTTCAACCACGTTTTTATTTAAATTAAATTTTAACTGATCAATTAAAGTATCCTCTGTAGCATTATTCAAATTGCTGATAGCATCATATTTTCTTTCATTCTTCAAGAGCACACTGCTGATTGCATTTGTTATTAAACGACTTAATTCAGTTTCTTTGGATAAACGTACTTCTCTTTTTGTGGGGTGCACATTAACATCTACCAAAAGCGGATCTGTTTTTATCTTAACAACAGCTATAGGATAATGTTTATCAGCAAGATTATTACCATAGCCATCCAGTACTGCACTGGCTAATTTGAAATTCCTAATGTAACGGCCATTAAGCAAAATGGAAATAAAATTACGTGTAGATCTGGTAAGTTCAGGGTTAGAAATTAAGCCGCTTACTTCAAAGTCATTATCACTACTGTTAAAAGACAGCATTTTTTCAGCAATATTTCTGCCATAAACACTAGAAACTGTTTGCCGCAAATTATTATTGCCGGCAGTTCTTAATAATATTCGACCTTCGTTCATCAACGTAAATGCAATTTCGGGATAACCTAACGCAATCCGATTAACAATATCAACGATTTTCATAATTTCAGTTCTCGGACTACGTAAATATTTTAATCTCGCAGGTGTGTTGTAAAATAAGTCTTTAACAGTAATCTGTGTGCCCTTTCTCGCAGCCGCATTTTCCTGTATTTTCTTAACTCCACCTAAGAACTCAGCACGCGTACCTATTTCTCCAGAAGAATTAGTTAAAATTTCAACGTGACTTACTGCAGCAATCGAAGCTAAGGCCTCGCCTCTAAAGCCCAATGTGTTAACGTTAAATAAATCACGCTCGTTTGCTATTTTGCTAGTTGCATGCCTGGTAAATGCAAGATCAATTTGATCGTTATCAATTCCGGAGCCGTTATCTTGAACCACAATTTGCTTCAATCCGGCATCAATAAAGTCTATTCTAATTCTATCGCTGCCCGCATCAATTGCATTTTCAACCAGTTCTTTTACCACACTGGCAGGTCGTTCAATTACTTCTCCAGCTGCAATCTGATTAGACAGACTGGCCGAAAGCTCATGTATTTTTGCCATGACTAGTTTTCATCCTTTAAATCTTCCTGCCAGTTTTCGACTAGTTGCATCACTTGCAGTGGCGTCTGATCAGCCAAATAAATATTAGAAATTTCATCTAAGATATCTTTTTCTTTATCAGTCAATTCATCTTTAGAATCTGAAGGTGTTTCAACAGACTCAGATTCTTCTGTTGCAGCTGCGGAACTAAACAAATCTAATTGCGTAGAAGCCGGACCTAAATTACTTCCTTGAGCTTCAAGCCTATTAAGCAATTTGGTAGCTTTTCGTAATACTTTTCTCGGCAACCCGGCAAGTTGAGCAACGTGAATACCATAACTTTGATCAGCAGGTCCAGGTAAAATTTTATGAAGAAAAATTAATTTGCCGTTTTCTTCAGTTGCTCCCACATGAATATTCTTTAAATGAGGCAATGTCTGTTCCATTGCTGTTAGCTCATGGAAGTGAGTCGCAAATAAAACTTTAGCACCAACCTCATCATGTAAATACTGGACAATTGCTCCAGCCAAAGCCATGCCGTCATAGGTTGCTGTTCCTCGACCAATTTCATCAAATAATACTAGACTCCGCTTGGTTGCATGCTGTAGTGCGTCGTTGGCTTCAGTCATTTCGACCATAAAAGTACTTTGTCCTGAAATCAAATCATCTGCTGCACCAATACGAGTAAAAATTTGATCAAAAATAGGCAAATCTGCACTATCGGCAGGCACAAATGACCCGATTTGAGCCATCACAGCAATAAGTGCCATCTGCCTCATATAAGTGCTTTTTCCGGACATATTAGGACCGGTTATCAGAAAAATGTCTGTATTTTCTGTTAATTTTACATCGTTAGGAATAAACGACCCTGCCTTCATCACTTGTTCAACTACAGGGTGTCTTCCCATAATAACCTTAACATCCTGATTATCAGTATGAAATTGTGGTCTACAATAATTGTTGTCCTCGGCAACTTGTGCAAAAGCACAAAAAACGTCAAGTTTAGCTACTTGTCCACCTAACTTTTGCAATGCCGGAATGTATTTTTTGACTTCTTCTCTTAGTTTCACAAACAAATCATATTCTAAATCCGTCGATTTGGTCTGTGCTTCTAAAATAAGGTTTTCATGCTCTTTAAGTTCAGGTGTGATATATCGCTCAGCATTGGTCAAAGTTTGTTTACGGGTATAACGATCTAAAGGTACTTTGCTTTTATTCGAGTTTGTAACTTGAATGTAATATCCAAAAACCTTGTTGTAGCCTACTTTTAAATTTTCAATTCCTGTTTTGGTTCGTTCATCTTGCTCCATTTCGGTCAGCCATCTTTTACCATTATTCATGGCTTCTCGGTAACGGTCCAGTTGATTATCAACGCCATCTTTGATTAACCCGCCCTCAGTTGTCAGAACCGGTGGCTGATCAACAATAGTATCAGTAATTAATTTAGCAATACCCTTTAACGGATCAATTTGTCTTGCAAAATTTTGCAAATTTTTATTATCCGCCTTTTGCATTTCAGCCAAAATTGTTGGTACTGCATTGAGAGAATGTGCCAACTGCAATAACTCTCGCGCATTGACACTGCCAAAAGCAATTCGCCCAGTCAAGCGTTCCAGGTCATAAACCCCTTTAAGAGCATCCTTAATATTTTCCCGAGTAAAATATTCATCAATTAATGCTTGCACCATTTCCTGCCGTTTATTTAACTGCTCAACAGACAAGAGTGGTCGAGCCAGCCATTGTTTTAACAGCCGTCCGCCCATTGCAGTGTGAGTTTTATCCAAAACCCAAAAAAGTGAACCCATTTTCTTACCTGTTTTAGCAGATGCTGTTAATTCTAAGTTATCTCGCACAGTATGAGACATTTGTAAATACTGATTGACTTCATAACTTTGTGCTACTTGCAAATGAGCTAAACTTCGGCGCTGGGTCTGCAATAAATAACCTACTAATTGTCTAACAGCTGCCTTTTCGGCAGAATTAGTTAAATTTTGTTCAGCAAAGGAAATCTCCGCATGCTTACCAGTCAGTTCTACTGGCTCTGAAATAGTAATATTTGCTTTATGAAAAAAATCACTATCTTTGTCATTTAAATGTCCATTAAAAACAACTTCGCGAGTTCGCAGAGAAAGCAACTCATTTGAAACGGCAGCAAAACTCTTTAAATGTGTGGCATAAATTTCACCGGTAGATAAGTCACTGTATGCAAGTCCAAAGCAGCTTTTGGTAGTCACAACCGATGTAAGATAATTTGATTCTTTAGCTTCACTAGGTTTGTCATTCATCAAGGTTCCGGGAGTCACAAGTTGAATTATACCCCGTTTAACCATCCCTTTAGCTTGTTTAGGATCTTCGAGCTGTTCACACAAAGCTACCTTGTAGCCTTTTTCAACCAAAGTATCTACATAGGATTGAACCGCTACATGCGGAACTCCTGCCATTGGAACAGGATTTTCGGTTTTATTAGATCTGTGAGTCAAAGTTAATTCTAAAATTTGAGCACCTTTGATTGCATCATCTTCAAATAATTCGTAAAAATCACCTACCCGATAAAAAAGGAAAGCATCGGGATATTGCTTTTTAATTTCGTGATATTGCTCCATCATCGGAGTCAGGTTTGTTTGCGCCATTATTCCCCTTCTTTTCTGCATTACTGTTATTATTATACGCTAAACTTCTTGTTAAAAGAAAAAAGACCGCAAGTAAAACGATCTCTTTTCACAATATGCTTTTTAGTTGCAATAAATGCTTTCTGTTTAAAAAATTTAAGCAATGTGACCTTCAATACTCTGTAAATCCTTTTTGCCATCCATTTTCACAATAGCGGTAATTGCAGCAGTAATGCCTCTAACATCATCTGTTAAATTAAGACATGGAGTTTCAGGTTTAGCAACAACTTGCTCAGGTAAATATGGAATATGCATAAATCCAGCTTTTAAATTATGAAATTCCTTATCAATCATATACTGCACTTGATACATAATATGATTGCAGACAAAAGTTCCTGCAGTTGTTGAAACAGAGCTTGGCAATCCAATTTCACGAATTGCTCGTGCCATGGCCTTAACAGGAAGTTGTGTAAAATATGCGTTTTGACCATCTTCATGAATAGGCCTAGCAATAGGTTGATAGCCTTTATTATCAGCAATACGTCCATCATCAAAATTGATAGCTACGCGTTCTGGAGTCAAAGCATAACGACCACCAGCTTGACCGATATTTAAAACATAATCTGGTTTTTCCTTAAGAATAGCCTCATGAACCACTTCTGCACAGTCACCAAAAACTGTTGGTATTTCAAGTTTCACGATTTTTGCACCTGCAATTTCATTGTCCAGTCTTTTAACTGCTTCAATTGCAGGATTAATCTTATCTTCGCCAAAGGGATCAAAACCTGTTACAAGAATTTTCATTATATTTTCTCCTTACTATCTAAAAAGCTAAAAAGTACATTAAAATAATTTGAATGAGCAACATGCTAATTGCAATCGGAAATTGTTGTTTGATCACACCTAATTGATCTTTCATTTCCATTAATGCAACTGGCAAAGTATTGAAATTGGCTGCCATTGGAGTAAGCAGTGTGCCACAATACCCAGATGTCATTCCCAGTGCCGCAACTACAATCGGTGAACCACCTTGAGCCACAACGAAAGGTATACCAATCCCTGCTGTAATAACAGCAAAAGCAGCAAATGCATTACCCATAATTGCTGTAAATAATGCCATAGCAATACAATAAAGCGCAACTCCTAATAAGTGGTTTCCAATAGGAAAAAGACCAGAAATAGCCTTGGCAGTCACTTGTCCTACACCTGAAGCTGTAAATACCACACCCAAAGTAGCGAGTAATTGTGGTAAAATTCCGGCAGAGCCGACAGAACGCACCATTCTTTGTGTATCTTCGTAGACTACTTTGGTATTCGATTTAGTCAAAATTTGTGCAACAACAAGTGAAACAATAGCTGCTACACCGATACCTACTTGACCACCTAAATCAGTAAATTGGGCTATGACCAAAGCTAAAACTGCCAGCAGTATACTTGGTAAGAAAATCCAGTTGCCAATGCGTTTAACCGTTTTTTGAGCAACTTTTTCATCTAAATCCTTTATGTGTCCTACACGCACTTGTTTAAACAAAGATAATAAAGCAATGATCAGGATAATGCCACCATTAATTGCATTTGGCAACCACTGTCCAGCACAGAAAAGCACAGCAAACAAAAGCCAAAACGTTCCAGTACCCCAGCGGACTGGATTAGATTGATCACGCCAAGATTCAATAGCAGCAGCGAGGAAAAAAAGGCCAATTAAAATATAGAATGCAAGTAAAATATTATTAATTAAAGTTTCCATTATTTCTCCTATTTTTCTTTCTTCTTCATTAGCTTTTGGTCAAATGCGTGATTGTAGAACAAGCATAAAATATAGCTAATAATTGCAACTGGGAAGGTATATAAAACTATTCCAGATGGATCTACAGGATGACCGAGCGATTTCATTGTACTTGCAATAAGTAAAACACTTGAGGAAGCTACAAACAGGTTTTGCGCAAAGAAATTACCAAAATTTTCTGTTGCAGCAGCTCTTCCTTTAATTTGGTCTACTTCTAGAGGTGTCAATTCGCTATTAACCTTACCGGCCGCTTGCGCCATTGGATTAATCAATGGCGCAATAAACTGGACGTGTCCTTGTAATGAAATACCAAAGGCACCGGCAATTTCACGAATGGCCTGATAAATATCGAATATACGACCAGGTGTCAGTTTTTTCATTTTTTTAATTAAATTAACAGCGGCTTGTTTTAAACCATGTCTTTCTAAAATTCCAATAGTTGGTAAAGTGAGAAAGAAAAGAGAAACCATTCTGTTATCCATAAATCCTTTACCTAGAATTGTCAAAAATGAGGTAAAATCTATTCCTGAAACTAATGCCGTAACTAAAGCAGAAATTACGACTACAGCTATTGTATCAAGCCCCAAGGCAAACCCTAACACTATAACAACAATACCCAACAAACTTAAATATTCCACTAATGTTCCTTTCTAGTGAATAATCTTAACCAAGATAAACTAAAAATGAATTGTAACAAAAAATCCCACTAGCAAGCCCCACAGGATTGCTAGTAGGATTTATTAATTAACTAATAAAAACTAAATTACATCACACCTGGATTGCCAGCACCTGAAGCATTTGGATCAGCAGCAGGTTTATCTTCTGGTATCTCGGCAACAACTGCTTCAGTAGTTAGGAGCAAAGCGGCAATTGAAGCAGCATTTTGTAAAGCAGTACGGGTTACCTTGGTTGGGTCAATAATTCCGGCTTTAACCATGTTTTCCCATTTGCCATTAGCTGCGTTATAACCAACTTCGTTATCTTGTCCTTCAAGTTTGTTCAAGATAACTGAGCCGTCTTCACCAGCGTTGTCAGCAATTTGACGGACTGGAGCAGTCAATGCCTCTAAAACAATGTTGATACCAGTTTGTTCGTCAGCATTATCACCTTTAAGATCCTTAACAGCATCCTTAACGTCTACTAATGCTGTACCACCACCGGCAACATAACCTTCGTCAACGGCTGCACGAGTGGAGTTCAAAGCATCTTCAATGCGGTATCTGCGTTCTTTCAATTCAGTTTCAGTAGCAGCACCAACATGAATAACAGCGACACCACCTGTTAATTTAGCTAGACGTTCTTGCAATTTCTTCTTATCGAAGTCAGAGGTAGTCTCTTCAATTTGCTTTCTAATTGAATCTTCACGGTCTTTAATTGCTTCATCAGAACCAGAACCATCAACAATAGTAGTTGAATCCTTAGTTACAGTTATGCGACGAGCTTGACCTAACTGATCAATCTTAGTGTCCTTCAATTCAAGACCTAAGTCATCAGTAATTACTGTACCACCAGTTAAAGCGGCAATATCTTGCAATTGTTCTTTACGACGATCACCAAAACCAGGAGCTTTAACAGCAACAACGTTAAAGGTACCACGAATCTTGTTCAAAACCAAAGTTGGTAATGCTTCACCAGAAACATCATCTGCAATAATCAGCAATGATTTGCCTTGTTGCACAATTTCTTGTAACAATGGCAAAATGTCTTGAATGTTAGAAATCTTCTTATCAGTGATTAAAATGTATGGATTGTCAAGATCTGCTTCCATCTTGTCATTATCAGTTACCATGTATTGTGAAAGGTAGCCACGGTCAAATTGCATACCTTCGACTACTGATAATTCGGTTTCAATACCACGTGAATCTTCAATAGTAATAACACCATCATTACCAACTTTTTCCATTGCGTCAGCGATCAGGTCGCCAACTTCTTTTGAAGCTGAAGATACTGAAGCTACTTGAGCAATTTGGTCTTTTGAAGAAACAGTATGACTAATCTTATGTAATTCTTTAACTACGGCTTTAGTAGCTTTTTCAATACCGCGGCGAACTCCTACAGGGTTAGCACCAGCAGTCACGTTCTTCATACCTTCACGAATAATTGCTTGAGTTAAAACAACAGCAGTAGTTGTACCGTCACCAGCTATGTCATTAGTCTTTTGTGCTGCTTCGGCAACTAACTTAGCACCCATATTCTCATAGTGGTCTTTTAATTCAATTGCCTTTGCAATTGTCACACCATCATTAGTAATGTCCGGGTTGCCATATGATTGCTCCAAAACAACATTTCTGCCCTTAGGACCAATAGTTGCTTTAACAGTATCAGCTAATTTGTCAACGCCCTTTAACAGGGAACGTCTTGCTTTTTCTGAAAATTTAATTTCTTTTGCCATATTTTTATGCGCTCCTTAATTACTTAACAATTGCTAAAATATCTTTTTCATGAAGGACTAAATACTTTTCGTCATCGTATTTGACATCAGTGCCTGAATATTTGTCATATAAAACAACGTCACCCTTTTTGACAGTCATAGGAATTTTACTGCCATTTTCGGCATAACTACCTTCACCAACAGCAACAACTTCACCTTCTGTTGGCTTTTGTTTAGCATTAGAAGCCAGGACGATTCCGCCTACAGTTTTCTCTTCTTCTTCTTTAACTTTAACGATCACGCGATCACCAATTGGTTGTAACACGTTTGTCCCTCCTAAAATTAAATTATTAATCTATCTTTACGTGTCATTAGCACTCTTATTCATCAAGTGCTAACTTACATTTATGATAATAACCCCTTTTCATAAAAAATGCAAGAAAAAATTAGCACTTTGAGTAAAAAAGTGCTAATCGTATTTTTATGCCTACTTTTTCTTATCTGAGTCAAGGAAGTAAATTAGAGTTTGTAATTCCGTTGCTAAATCAACGTTCTGAATTCTAATACCACTTGGAGCAGACAAACGAATTGGCGTGAAATTCATAATTCCTCGAATACCAGCTTCAACCATATCATCAGCTGTCCTTTGTGCTGTCGTGGAAGGAACAGTCAAAATTGCAATAGAAATCTGTTGGTCACTAAGCTGTTTTTTTAGTTCACTCATGTCATAAACAGGGACACCACTGAGAATCTTGCCTGTAATTTTATCATCAATATCAAAAGCACATGAAATACGAATATTGTTTGTGCGTTTGAAATTATAGTTTAATAAAGCATGGCCTAAATTACCAACGCCAACCAGGGCAACATTTGTTAAAGTATCTTGATTTAAAATCTTTTTAAAAAAGGAAAGCAAACTTTTTACATCATAACCATAACCACGTTTTCCCAATGCACCAAAGTATGAAAAATCACGTCTGATTGAAGCACTATCTACTTGAACAGCCTCAGATAATTCAGTTGAGGATACCTTTTCTTTACCAGCCTCATTTAAAATTATCAGGTAGCGGTAATATAGCGGCAATCTTTTAGCCGTAGCCGTGGGTATTTTGATTTTTTCCATTTAAAAAGCCTCCAACTTGATTAAGTATATATTTTGTTTTGTGAATTTTTCAGCAATCACTACTATTTTATCTATAAATTTGCGCCATTTGCAAACATTTTTTTCACAATCTATCAAATTTTAGCATAATAGTAACAGGTTTGATAATAGAAATTTATTTTTTTACTCTTTTAATTAAAAAATGCTTCTTTTTTACATTTATTTCCTATATTTATCAATCAAACTCTCCCACAAGAATTTTGCTACGTATGCTAAAATGGTTTCTAGGTGAAAAATTATGATAATTGCTCAAGGACACGATTTAGAAAAACAATTCGGTGCCAACACATTATTTAAAAACGTCAATTTTTCAATTGACTCAAATGCAAGAATAGGTCTCATTGGACCCAATGGTGTCGGTAAAACAACTTTGCTTAAAATTATGACCGGCGAAGAAGAAGCCACACATGGTGACTTTACAATCAATAAAAATATAGATGTTGGCTATATTGCTCAAGAAAATGATTTAAATGAAAATAAAACTATTTGGGATGAAATGCTGTCTGTTTTTACTCCCCTAATTAATATGGGTAAAAAGATAAGGGATTTACAAGAAGAAATGTCTGCAAATCCGCAAAAAAAGGACCTGCTAAAACAATATGACCAGTTGCAATACAGCTTCGAACAACAAGGTGGATACACCTACCAGGCCGATATCAAAAGTATTTTGAACGGATTTAATTTTCCTGAAGCAACTTGGACTAAAAATGTTGGCAGCCTTTCTGGGGGAGAAAAAACGCGGCTTTCTTTTGTTAAGTTGTTATTGCGCAAACCTCCATTATTACTGCTTGATGAACCTACCAACTATCTGGATTTAGACACACTAGACTGGCTTGAAAGCTATCTTAAAAACTATTCTGGTGCTATTTTGGTAGTTTCCCATGATCAATATTTTTTGGATAATTTAGCAACACAGATTTTTGAATTACAATTTGGCAAATTAACTGTGTTTAAAGGAAATTATTCTGCCTACGTCGCTGAACGTCAATTACGTGACCGTCAACAAGAAGAAGCATACGAAAAGCAGCAAGAAAAAATCAAAAAAGACGAAGAATTTATTCAAAAAAATATCGTAAGAGCTAAAACTACTAAGAGAGCACAAAGTCGGCGCAAGCAACTGGAAAAAATGGAACGAATTAGTCCGCCCAAGCACAAAAACAAAGTCAGAATTAATTTTCAAAGCGAGCGGCCATCCGGTAAAGAAGTGCTAATTTTACGTAATTTAACTATTGGCTATCCCACAAAAACAATGGTTCACGGTATTTCTCTGCAAATTAATAAAGGTGACCGTGTAGCCGTTATTGGTCAAAATGGTATTGGTAAATCAACTTTACTAAAAACCGTTATGAAGGAGTTAAAACCGAAAAAAGGTTCAATCAAATATGGAGCTTCGTTAGACATCGGCTACTATGATCAAGAACTGCAAGGGCTTGATCCAGGTAAAACTGTAATCGATACAGTTTGGGACCGTCATAAAACAATGCCTGAAAAAGATGTGAGGTCGATTTTAGCCAGTTTCTTATTCACAGCAAAAGATATTGATAAAACTGTAGGTCAACTTTCCGGTGGTCAAAAAGCGAGATTAACCCTAACAGTTTTGTCGCTTGAGCATAATAATTTTTTATTGATGGATGAACCCACAAACCACCTGGATCTCGAAGCCAAGGAGGTTTTAGAACAGGCACTACAGAACTATGATGGTACTTTACTTTTCGTTTCTCACGACCGCTATTTCATCAATCAGTTAGCAAATAAGATTGTAGAAATTAAAAACGGTGTTGCTCAAGTATATGAAGGTGATTATAGTTATTATCTAGATGAAAAGAATAAGCAAGACTCAGCCTCCGAAAATGAATCATCTGAGAATAGAGAAATTGTAGAACCTGAACAAAATAAAAATAAATTGTCCTATCAGGAGCAAAAGTTGCGTGATTCACAAAAGCGTAAATTGCAAAGAGAAGTTGAAAATACCGAAAATAAAATTGAAAAGTTGGAAAAAGAGCAAAAAGATATTCAATCTCAAATGGCTGATCCAGCAATTGCTACTAATTTTGACAAGTTAGGTCCCTTGCAAGAACAGCTTAGCGCTGTACAAAAACAACTGGACGATGCAAATAATGCTTGGGAAAGTGCATTGAATAAACTGGATAGCTTTGATTAAAATAATATATATTAAGTTAACACATCTCCAAAATAAGATTAATTGGCTTTTTATCTGCCGTTTCTATTCTTAGCTAGTGCTAGAATTTTTTTATTAACTATTAATAAAATTTTCTTTTTATTTATAAATACGTAATAATTATCAGACGCAAAAAAGATCATTACACTATTGCTTTTAAAATTGTAGTTGTTTAAACTTAAAGATAATAATTTTACTGGCTTCATAAAAAATAAATTGAGAGGTACACATGGAAAAATTACGCACTGCTCTTTAATTATTAATTAATTAAGGAGGAATAAAAATGAAATATATAGCTGACAAAAATATTGCTATGGATCAACTTATCAATTTATACACAAGCGTCGGTTGGAGTTCTTACACGCAAAACTCTCGGCAACTGCAAAAAGCAGTTGCAAATTCGCTTTTTGCTATCGGCGCTTATGATCAGCACCAGTTAGTTGGATTAATCAGAGTAGTTGGTGATGGTCTGACCATCATTTATATCCAAGATTTACTGGTTAATCCCGTTTATCAAAGACGAGGAATTGGTACGAAATTAATCAATAGCGTGCTAAAGAAATATGATTCTGTTAGACAAAAAGTTTTGTTGACAGAAAATACCGTTAAAACGCGCATGTTTTATGAGGGTTGTGATTTTAATCCGTGTGACAAATACAACTTGATTGCTTTCTACAAAGATTTTTAAGAGATAATAAAGAGTCTGGGAAAAAACTATCTTTTCCCAGGCTCTTTTGAGTAAGCATAATTTAAATAAACAAATGAACGATCTAAAGTCATGATAATACTAAATTAAAAGTAAAAACTTTGATTTAAGAAATATAAAATTTTATTCTTTATATTTTATATGACTGGACAGTAAAATCATAATAGTAATTATTAAAATTGAACAGCACAGCGTTAAAAGACCTGACGTATAGTTCAACTGCACATTTTGATAATTCATTCCTAAATTGCCTGATACTATGTCAACTGCATTCAGGTAAGTCATTGGCAACCAAGCGCAAATCTTACGCAACGGCTCAACTATCATAGTTGCAATGTTGAGCCCTGGGACAAGTAGAATAGCGATAAGTAATGCTGGTAATTTATCACGAAAAATTCGGGCAAGGAACTGAATTAAGACAACATCGAAAATCAAGGTAAGTGTCTGCAATACAATTACTTTAATAATAAAGCTGCCAGTAGTTACACATTTAATAAGAGGGCCACTAACTGTATATTGACCTACGATATAAGGGAAGGATAAACTACCAGTACCAGAAATAAGGGACGCTGCAATAAATAATACTAAGTTAATCCCTAAAAAGCCACCAAGAATCAGGACTATTCCTGCTATGGTATTCGAAATCATTAAATTATTTTTTTTAAGCGGTAATAACTGCGCCGTATCTAACTTTTGATGGTAAGAATCAGTTAAAAGCAAAGTTAATAAAAACAGAGCAACAAGAGTAAATACGTAAGGTAAATATTGTTGATTTAATTGCAGTAAGAACTGCCAGCCTGTTACAGGCATATCCTGACTTTCATAAGGCAAAGATTCGTGGCGTAAGTAGTTAAAGAATTGCAGTTTTTTCTCCACATTTGTTCTTGAATTAAGGCCTGTTGAATCTTGGCCATTTGATGTAATAGTTTGTTCTTGCTTTTTTTGTTGCCACATAATCGTGTAGGCTTTGTGCCAGTTGCCTTTATTTGCCGCTTTTTGAACTTGTTTATCTTGCTTAACTGCATCTTGATTTTGCTTAATAGCAGCTTTAGTATCATGATAAACTTCAGTTTTTGATTTTTGTTTATCATGTTTAAGTAATCTTTGCTGCCGGTTAATTTCTTTTTGGCGGTAAGCAATCTCTGATTTAGCCCCCGCCTGCAAGGAAAATTGGGGATTAGTACGAATATTCATGAATAAGACAATACCCATTAATAAGAGTAAAATTGCTAAGCAAACTGGGGTTAGCTTATTCTTAAATACTTTTTTAAGCTGAAAAGCCAAATAGGACATTATGCCAGTCTTCCATTTCTATGTACAATAGTTGTAATGCGATCAATTAAAAGTACCAACAAGAATAATAATATAGAACTTAGTATTAAGGTAAATACACCATTTGAAAAGTCAATTGCGGAATTATTCATTGTATAGGCTGTTTTGTTTGATACAATATTTAAAACTCCTAAATAAGTACCCGGAAGCCACTGCGCAATCTTCTCCAACGGAATAATAAAAATTGTAATAAAATGACCGCCTAATAAAAGCAATAGCGAAACTAACAGAGTCGGTAACTGGTTATGAAAGATTTTAGCAACCAGCTGCACAAGCAAAACCAAAAATATGTAATTTAATAGCTGCAGTATAACTGCTTGGGGCAGCAATTTGGCAGTCGGAACAATTGCTGGCACCAAGTGGTCGCTAACCAGATGGTGAATGATGTAAGGATAGTCACTGTGACCAGTACCAAAAATGCTCGCTGCTCCACCGAAAACTAATAAGTTTAGTAAAAGAAAAATAAAGCTGACAACTAATAGCCCAACAATATTATTAGTCAGGGTACTTTGCAAGCGATTAATTGGCAAGATAGTCGAAATGTCAAGACCATTTTTATAAGAACCAGTAAATAAATAAGCCAAAACAAAAATCATTACTAAACTAAATAGGACGGGCAAATAGTTTTCATTCAAATCTAACAGAAACTGAATCCCGGTTACTGCGGTATCGCTTTCATAAGGCATAGGGTGAGCTATGAGATATTTTAAACGCAGTATTACACTTTTATGTCCATCTTTTTCATCCGAACTTAGATCAGTCAATTTGCCATTTTGTTCCCTTTTTAATTTGGTCTCATAAACTCGCTTCCAGTGATTGTGATTAATATTATCAACAAAGACTTGATCTCTTTTTAATTCCTTTTCAGTTTGTTTGATATCTTTTTCAGTGGCCTTGTATGATTTTCCTTGCGGTGAATATCGTTTGAGCGCTTGACGATCCGCTTGTAAGGCTTCCTTTTTCATGGCAATCTGTCCTTGGGCATCTCCTTTTAAAGAACCAGTACCACTGAGCTGCGTAGACTTCATGTATAGTAAGCCAAAAGAAATTAATAATAAAATAACCAGTGAAATAATTGATAGATTGTGTTTAGTAACTTTTTTAAGTTGCAATGAAAAATATGAGATCATTAGTCTACCTCGTGCATCATTTGTTTTTGTAAAACGAGGCAGTGTAAGTTATTCACTTTAATCTCGCTGCTGTAGTGAGAGGTTAGGATAATACATTTATTACGCTGAGTTACCTCATCATTTAGTCGTTCATAAAGAATTGCGCGGCTTTCTTCATCAAGACCGTTAGTGATCTCGTCCATCAAGTAATATTCAGCGTCACTAACTAAGTACATGGCAACAATCAATTTTTGCTTCATTCCGAGCGAATACTTTTTAATCGGGACTTTGACATACTCACGTACACCCAAGAAATCAAGTTCTTGATCAAGGTCGACATTAGAACGCCATTGTCTTTTCACGAATTTTAAATAATCAAGGCTGGTTAAATTGACGTTCAACCATTCATTGCTTTCAAAGAAAAAAAGCTTACGCTTATTTTTGGCATATGGTTTTCCGTCTAATAAGACTTTACCAGAAGAAGCTGGAATTAGATCCGTAACAGCACGCAAGAAACTTGTTTTACCAGAACCGTTTTCTGCAGCAATTTGATAAAATTGACCGGGTGTAAATTGATAAGAAAAATCGTGCAAGATTGGCTGCCTGGTTTTGAGCGATAGGTTTTGGACTGTTAACATCATTGTCTCCTTTTTGAATGGTGAATTAAGTTAAAAATGATAGAATACTATATTAGGATATCATTGAATTATATCAATTTCATTGTTTTTTGATTAGGAGCTTAAACATTTCTCCTACTTATTTGTAGGAATCTGTTTATATTTGAGTTATTAATAGTCTATCTTCATAAAATTCATAATCAAAATGATTATCAAATTTTGTATTTCATGAACTTACTTTTTTTGATTTCCTACTTTACCTGTTTGACTTTATTATAATCTGGTAGGAAAACTAAATTAAAAAATGTCATATATGATTTTTTAAAAGCATATTTGACATTTTTTAATACAAAATACTAGCATATTGATAATTATACTTGGTACTAACTTTTGAGTGTTAATATCGTTGATACCTAAGAATTGCTTTATTAATTTTTTAGAAATGACTAGATTATTATCCAAACTATAAAAATTCATAAAGTTAATGTTTAAGATGGTTGACCAAAAAACGTATAATGATAAAAGGGTCTAGGAAAATGCTAACCCCCTTAACTTAATAAAACTAAAAGCCGACAAATCACTAAAAAAAGTGATTTGCCGGCTCTTTTAGTAAGATCACTGACCTACTTTTTCCCCAGTCTCCTTTATTGCAGCATTTCTGATGCGTAAGGTAATTCTAAAGATGGATCAGCATCCAAAGTAAGATCAGTGAATTTTCCTTCTTGGTACAAGTTATAGGCCGCAGCACCAATCATTGCAGCATTATCTCCACACAATTTTAACTCTGGCAAAATTACTTTCGGTTGTAAATTCCGAGGCAGGTTTGCTATTTCATGGTTCATTCTTTCACGTAAACCATGGTTAGCGGCAACCCCTCCACCCATAATAAAAGTTTTTGGAGCATACTGTTTAATTGCTCTAATAGTTTTAGTAGCCAAGACATCTATCACTGCAGCTTGGAAACTGGCAGCCAGATCATATTTATTCAGGTTTTGATGAATTTGTTCAGCGTGATGATAGGTATTAATAAAAGCACTCTTTAAACCAGAAAAAGAAAAATCATAATCATCTTCTTTGATCATTGCCCGCGGAAATTCAAAGGTATCCTTTCCTTTCTGAGCCCATTCATCAATAGTTTTACCAGCTGGATAATTGACCCCCAAAACTCGACCAATTTTATCATAAGCTTCTCCAGCCGCGTCATCCCTCGTATCGCCAACTATTTCAAAATGGGTTGAATCTTTTAACAATACAATTTCTGTATGACCGCCAGAAACTTGCAGAGCAAGAGCCGGATAAGAGATTTCTTCCTTTAACTGAGCTGCCATAATGTGACCCATGATGTGATCAACGCCAATTAAAGGAATACCCGTAGCCATTGAAGCAGCTTTTGCCGCACTAACACCAATTAAAAGGGCACCTACCAAACCAGGTCCATAGGTTACCGCAATTGCATCAATATCTTTCCAAGCTACGTGTGCTTCTTTAAGTGCTTCATTGGTTATTTGTGTAATAACTTCAATATGATGACGGCTAGCAACCTCAGGAACAACACCCCCAAAACGTTGATGGCTTTTAATTTGAGTAGCTACTATCAAACTTTCCACTTCTCTGCCATTTTTTACAACAGATGTCGAAGTCTCATCACACGAACTTTCAAAAGCCAAAATACGGATGTCTTTTTTGTTTACCAATTTATTTTCCTTTCTTTTAGTCACTTGTCAATTTAAGCACCATGTTAAAAGCATCTTGATGCGAACTCTGGTAATAATTAGGCCACACAAAACTTACTGTAAAACCTAACTTGCAATACAAATTTTGAGCAGTCAAGTTATCAACTCTTACTTCTAGACTAAGTTCTTTACAGTTTTTATTTTTAGCAATTTCAATCACTTTTTTGATTAAATAAGTACCTATACCCTTTTTTTGCCAGGCCGAATCAACCATCAGATTAGTAATATGTGCATTACTACTGTCAAAGCGTGCTCCGATTAATCCAATGACACACTGAGTTTGCAATACAGCTAAATATAGTGAATCATTTCTACTTATTTCAGTATGAAAAGCCATTGAATTCCACGGTTGTTTCCCCTGATAAAGACTTTGCTCCAGCAACAATATTGCAGAAATATCTTTAACTTGGGCTTGCCTGACACTCAGAATAGATTGATTCACAGTGATTTTTTCTGGGGCAATCTTAATAAACTTTTTTCCTTTTGCTAAAAGCCAAAAAGACCCAAAATGCTTAAACTTCTTCCACATAATTGCTATCTGGTTTATAGGCTTCCCCTGTCTTTTTATGCCAATCAATTTCAGCTTGCGTGCGCCGCAAATAATTCGGCAATAATTGATCAGGGTCATCAGGTTGAGCATTCAGAGCAAGTTTACCTATTAAACCAGCATGAACAACATTCTGCTTTTCCGTGCCTAAACTGAAAGAAATATTTGTCTTTTTTATAGCCTCTTCCTGCTTTTCAAAGCCAGTCCCAACATAAATCACTCTTTCTAAATTGTTAGCTGTACAATATTCTGATATTGCACTTAAAAGAGTATCAATGTGATAGTGACCATCGGGAATCACGCAGACAGGTACATTACCTTTTTCCTTATTTATATAGGCTCCTGCAAAATAATTATTATTGCGAGCATCTATACCTGCTACTATTAACGTTGCTTGTTCATTGCAACTGGAAGCTAAAGCTTGTAAAGTAGACACACCAATTACATCTTTATGTAATATGCTGGCAAACATCTTAGCAGTAGTCACACCTATTCGCAAACCTGTATATGAACCCGGCCCTATCGCAACGGCAAAGCGATCAATTTCAGCTAATTTCAGATTATGTTCTTTTAAAATTTGATCAATTAAAGGATCCAAATGAGCACTATGATTGCGGGCATCATATTCATTTTTTTCCGCAATAGTCTCACCATTATCATTTAAAGCTACACTTAAATTATTTGTCGCAGTCGACATACTCAAAATTTTCATTCTAAAATTTTTATACTCTTTTCAAAATTACCTTTTGATTCTCACGCGTGAAATGGCGTTTAATACGAAGTAACTAATAATCATCTCTAACCACGGAGTAATCGCTTCTTTAGGTATTCGTTGAATAAGGACAACGCGAAAGTCCATCCCGTAAAGAAGGTGAACCCAAAGCGTATTTAAACCTATATTAACAACAACAGTTACTAACAATGTTGCTAAAATTATTCGCCATATTTTAACTGGCTTTTGATAAAAAACCAAGCCATAAATAAAGGGACCTATCATTGCACTCAATGTAAAGCCAAGGAAAAACCCTCCTTGATTGCCAAATAGAGCTGATGAAACCAAATCACTAATTCCACCACCAATGCTGCCCCATACTGGTCCAAACAAATAACCTAGCATTACACTGCCTATAAATCCGAGGCTAACATGCACAATTGTTGTTCCAACTGTAAAACGACTAAGAATAATTTTCATTGCCACGATAATTCCTAAAAGGACAAGATCACGCAATTCGACCTTAAGCATCTCTTTAATAGTCATTTTCAGCACTTTCTTTCTTCAGTTAATTTTTGTGAAAACACAAAAAATAATTATATTATAATTTGCGCCAAGTTAGTTCACAAACGGCTTTATCATTTTTGTCCTCATCCGCAATTGTGTGATATGATTTAACACCATTCTCATCATTGATTACACTAACGCGCGAATATGGTGTCTCCCCGTACCGCACTTCAAGGTTAAATTTAATATCAATAGTCTTGACAATATGATTTTTCAAAAAGTCACGATCCAATGTATCAATAAACCAGTTAAAATAGTGACCATTGGTCATGTGATGGTTTGTATCTAAATCATCATAACGTACCCTATATTGTCTCTCATTTTGATATTTATCCTGAACTCGCAATCTAGGGAAACGAGGTAATTTTTTTAGAAGTGGAACGCCAATTTCAGCCATCATTTCTTTATCTGTGGAAACGAGTTTACGAGTCTGTAAATCAAATAAAACCCATTCGCTCTTAACAGTTATCAGCTCGTTGCCATTTTGATCTGTAAAAACGTAACTTCTATATTCTAAAAAACGGTTATAGCCAAATGGTTCGGTTGTGAGCGTAATTTCTTCATTTGGTCTGGGCAGACGTGTCACTTCAATATGATATTGTGTTACAACCCAGCCTAACCCTCTTTTAGTTAACGCACTTGTACTGCCATTGCCTGAGTCCAATTGATGCTCTGAAACGCTCATCATTAAATCAATCATTGCAGGTAATTTCAAATTTTTATTTTCATCACACTCATAATAATTTACTATATGTTTTTCACTATACTTCATACTTTCACCTACTTTTGATGATAACGTTCATATAGCTCATTTTTTGAGACATTATTTTCTTGAGCTACTGTCTTAATCGCCGATTTTTTACTTTCTCCTTTGTCAACCAACCGGTTCACCGATTTAATTAATTCGGCCCATGACAATTGCGTTTCTTGTGCAGTATTAGGAGAAATTAAAATAACGAATTCACCTCTAGGAGCAATTTGCTCAAAATAATCGGTAACCTCGCTGATTGTACCACGAATAAATTCTTCATGAATTTTAGTAAGCTCCCTTGCAACAACAATTTTTCGCTCAGAATCTAGTATTTCGGACATGTTATTGAGAGTTTTTATCAATCTGTGTGGTGCTTCATAAAAAATAGAGGTGGCTCGGGCTTTTTTCATTTGTTCAAAAAAAGATTGTTGTTCACTTTTTTTGCGTGGTAAAAAACCATAATATGTAAAGGGTTGTGCATCAAAGCCAGAAGCAATTAAGGCAGTTGCAAATGCGGAAGCACCGGGCAGAGGAACTACGGGAATATTATTTTTGATACATTCTTGCACTAAAATGTATCCCGGATCTGAAATGACAGGCATCCCCGCATCGCTAATTTCAGCAATAACTGCTCCCTCCTTCATTAACTTAATTAATTCGGGTGCCCTTTCTTTTGAATTATATTTATGAAAGGAAAGCATATGATTATGAACCCCAATTTTTTCAAGCAGAATTCCACTTGTTCTAGTATCTTCAGCAGCAATATAATCAGCTTCCTGTAAAATTCTTTTTGCTCTAAGGGTAATGTCTTCAAGGTTACCAATAGGAGTTGGCACTAAAAAAAGTTTGCCGTTGTCTTGGCCATAACTACTTTGCCTTTGCATTTAATCAATCCTTTAATGTTTTTTCTTTTTCTCTCCAAAATTATCAAGAATATCCAAACAAAACATGCAGTCAGTATTAGGATCACGGTGAGAGCCATAGTACATATTGCAAATATGGTAACCTGAACTATAAATTTGCCGTAAAGATTCAAGACCACTCTGAGTTTTAACGGTGCTATTGTGGGCATTATTCATTTTGTCCATTTTTTCACGCAGCAATTGATTCTCTACTTTTAATTCCGTATTTTCTTTCAACGTTTCCAAAATACTATTTTCTAAACTTTCGATTGTTTTGGTCATGCTAACCATTGAATCGTGAAGTTGTTCCAACTTTGAATAAGAATCCACCATGAACACCTACCGCTTCCATTGTAAAGCAAGAAAGTCGAGTAAATTGCGAAAACTAACATTGCTGTATTGCATTTTGTCAATTTCAAGCAAATACTTTAACATCCTTGCCCCGTTTTTTTGATTATTGCTTTTTAATTCTGCTTGAGCCCATTTTTTAAGTAAAAAGAGAACATAATTTTGCTCACTTTTGCTTTTAGCCATTTCTGCTAACTGATGTGCACTCACAAGTGAAAGTGAGTTATGTTCAAGCATTTCTTGGTAAAAATATTTGCTTCCTTTATCTAATTTAGCTGTATCTTCCAGTGAGTCGACTTCACTCGGACTAAAACCATTTGCCAGTAATTCTTCACTCTTGTCATGTTTTTTTTGATTGAGCGTGAAATTAATAATTTGAGTACGTGAGCGAATAGTTGGCAAAATTTGATCGGTATTATTTGTGATTAAAATAGTAACAACAGGAGCAATAGGTTCTTCTAATAAATTAAGTAAAGCATTAGCAGCAGGCAAAGTTAACTTCTGCGCTTCATTAATAAAAAAGAAACGTACACTGCTTTGAACCGGACTTTTAGCTAGTTCTTCCTTCAAAACACGGACTTGATCAATTCCCAAATTTTGCTTGCTTTCAGGCTCTATCAATAGTACATCAGGGTGATTGCCTGAAATAATTTGCCTGCAATTCTGACACGTACCATCCGGTTTTTCAGTACCGCTACAATTAAAGAGACAAGCTAACCAATATGCTGTATTTAATGCCTGGACTTCATTGGCATCAACAAATAAGTAGCTATGAGCCAATTTTTTTCCCTCAAAAGCTTGACCCAAAAGTTCAGACTGCTTCTTGCCTCTTTTTGTAATATCAATTGACATCAGAACTGCTTGAATTCTTCAACAGGCAAAACAAAACACGTAGCTCCCCCAACTGTAATCTTCACAGGTTGGCTACTAATATCAAAACCTGTCATAACCAAATTAGGGTTCATATATTCTTCACGAGATTTAGACTCTTCCTTGATGATGCGCAAAACCTGCTTGACATGTTTATCATCTATTCCGATAAGAAAAGTAGTGTTGCCTTCACTTAGAAATCCTCCAGTCGTAGCAAGCTTAGTTGCACGAATGCTTTCCTTGACAAAGGTACGTTGGAGCCTATTAGCATCTTCTTTTTGAACAATTGCAACTATTAACTTCATTTTAATCAGTCCTTTAATAAATCTGCTGGTAATTGGTTTGCAATTATTTTAACACAATCCTCTACTACTAAATTAAAGGGTTTATTTGCATCAACTACCTTTATTCTTTCAGGATGAGCCTTAATTACTTCTTGATAACCCTGATAAACTTTTTGATGAAAATTTAATTTTTCCTGTTCCAAGCGATCTTCTTTTCCAGCACGTTCCCTGGCAATTCTGGTTAATCCAACTTGTGGCTTAACATCCAGAAAAATAGTTAGATCAGGCTCAATTTTACTTGTAGCAAAATCATTAATCTGTTTTACTGCAGCAATACCTAATTCTCGTCCTGCACCCTGATAAGCCAATGAACTATCAACAAAACGATCTGAAAAAACTATTTTTCCTGCTTTAAGTGCGGGTATAACCGCTTCAAACATATGCTGACTACGAGAAGCCGCATAAAGTAAAGCTTCAGTTTTCGCAGACATTTCTTCATTAACCGGATCCAAAATTAATTGACGAATTTTCTCAGCAATTTTTGAACCTCCCGGTTCCCGGGTTACTAGATATTGTGTCTTAAGTCTAGGCCCAATTTCTGCCACAACTTGTTTTAAAACTGTACTTTTTCCAGACCCATCCGGACCTTCAAAACTGATAAAATAACTCTTCATAAAACTCTCCATGCTTCTATTTTACAAGAGTTCTTTTTATATGAACACCCCAACGTACTTTTAATTTTTTATCAAAATAAAAAGCCCTTTTGAAAAAGGACTTTAGTCAGAAATTGCATTGGTAAAACCACTAAATCTTGTATGACGATGTCGTGCTTCATCATATAAAAATGAATACTTGGCTCTTAAAATTTTACCTGTTACTACATTATCTTCAGACATATCAAGCGTTGTCGGATCAAGATTTTTTTGAACAGCAATCTGTTCCTGTAAGTTTTCAATAGTGGTCATGAGCCACTCATCACCCATATTTTTAATTTTGTTACGTGCCATTAGATTGAAGTTCTCCCTTGTACTGCTCGTTTCAAAGTAATTGAATTAGCGTATTCAATATCACTCCCAACGGCCAAACCTGCAGCAAGCCTTGTTACCTTAATACCGGACGGCTTGATCAGCTTACTGATATACATAGCCGTTGATTCTCCTTCTGGAGTTGAATTTAATGCCAAAATAACCTCTTTTACGCGATCCTGCTTTTGCAGACGAACTATTAATGACTTAATATTAATTTCTTCTGGGCCAATACCATCCATTGGGGATAAAACTCCGTGCAAAACATGATATAACCCGCTATATTCACCCATATCTTCAAAAGCCATCACATCTTTTGGCTGCTCAACTACCATAATGGTCGATTGATCACGTTCAGGATTACTGCATATAGTACACGGATCCTTTTCTGTAATGTTGCCACAAATAGAGCAACGATGAAGTTTTTCTTTCACCTCGGCTAACGCAGTACTAAAACTATGAACATCTTCATCCGGCATATCTAAAGTATAAAATGCAAGCCTTGTGGCTGTTTTTTCACCAATACCAGGTAATTTCATGTAAGAATCAATTAAATGCGCAATTGGTGCTGGATACTGCAATTAAATCATGCCCTTCGTATACTTGCCTAAACTTTGCTGGGTAGCTTGGTCTATTTCTGCTAATCCTTTATTAACCGCATCAATAATCAAATCTTGCAACATGTCAGGATCGTCAGGGTCAATCGCATCTTTATCAATAGTAATATTTTTCAATTTGCGATCTCCGCTAAAAGTAGCTACAACCAAGTCATCTGCTGACTTGCCTACAAATTCCTGTGCAGTAATATTTTGTTGTTCTTGAGCCATCTGCTCCTGCAACTTCTTAGCCTGCTTCACCATTTGTTGCATATTCATGCCGCCCATAGCACCAAAATTAGGTCTTTTACTCATATTATTTCTCCTTTAAATTTTAGTCTTTAACATTTACTGTGTCACCAAATAACTCTTTAGCTTTTTCTATAACCTGGTTGCTTGACTCGTCTTGTTCAGAGCCTGAATCTGATTGTTTTTGCTTATTAAGCAGTTCTTTACCATGCTTTTGTAAAAATTCTGCACGCACTGTAGACCAGTCCTCATCAGGTACCAGCACTATTTCATAGCTATGCTTAGTAAATTTAGCAATTTCATCTGTCAATACCTCTAGTAAATTACCATCTTCGCTGGCTTTTTCAAACCAAAGAGTATATTTGCATTTCATTACTACCTGATCTGAACTAGCTGCAACAGGTTCTAGCACATCTAGCAAAGCTCGTTGCGATACGCCTAAAACTGACTGCAGATCCGACCAAACATTTTTGATAGCCACAAGATCATTCTTGGTGGCATTTTCTAAAACATGATAAACTTGTTTCCGATTTTGTTCATTAGCCTTTTTTCTACTTCTGACTGTTTTTTTAGGTTTGGAAACAGTTTTTGCTTTGGAATTTTTACTTTTATTAGTATCAATTCGATCAGAAACTGCACTATCAAGATGAAAAATCTTATTGCTATTTTGGGTTTGCTTTTTGCTTAAATTAGAAACTTTTTTAGTTAAGTTTGAAACCTGCTTTTTTAATGCCTCTAATTCACTAGTCAAATCAGTATTTGCATTCCTTTGACTTTCTGTACTAGCCAAGATATTTTCAGAACCTACTTTGCTATTTTGTTTGCCAGCACATTCAACTAAAAAGACTTCTAGTGGAATCTGTTGCTGATTAGTATAGCGTAAATCATTTAATGCAGTATTCGCTGATGCAATCACTTGAAAATAACGGTTAGAATTTACATCTTGTATCTTTTTTATAAAGTCATCGTTCAAAAAGTTTTTCTGACTATTATCTTTAGTTTTGACAACCATTAACGCATTAGTCGCCATTTCAATGAGCTCATCTAAAATATTTTTTGAGCTGGCACCATTTTCAAGTTCTGTCTGCGCCAAAGACAATGCTTCAGTTGTATCATTATTTAAAATTGCTAATAAAATCTGTTCGATCTTTTCTTTATCAGCAAAACCTGTTATTTCAAGAGCCGCATCATATTCAACTTTGTTTTTGTCAAAACTTAAAAGTTGGTCTAAGATGCTTAAGGCATCCCTCATACCACCGTCAGCTACTTGAGCAATTACGGCTAAGGCTTTTTCATCATAACTGATTTTTTCTTTTTCAAGAATATACTTCATTCTTTTTTCAAGGTCAGCTTGAGAAATACGCTTAAAATTATAACGCTGAGTCCTTGATATGATAGTCGCTGGCACTTTTTGCAATTCAGTAGTGGCCAAGATGAAAACGACATGTTCCGGGGGCTCTTCAAGAGTTTTAAGCAAAGCGTTAAACGCCCCCATTGACAGCATATGAACCTCATCAATAATGTAAACTTTGTATTTGCCTTGAGTTGGGGCGTATTTAACTTTATCTCTAATATCACGTATTTCATCAACGCCATTGTTGGAAGCTGCATCAATCTCCATAATGTCTGCCATCGCGCCCTTGTCGGCTGCAAGACAATTGGCACACTTGTTGCATGGCTCACCATCCTGCAGATTGCTGCAATTCAATGCCTTAGCCAAAATTTTTGCACATGAAGTTTTCCCAGTACCACGTGGTCCAGCAAACAAAAAAGCATGGGAGATTGTACCTCGCTTAATTGCATTTTTCAAAGTATCCGTAATATCATCTTGACCAATCACACTATCGAAAGTGCGGGGTCTCCATTTGCGGTATAACGCTTGATAAGCCATTGATCAGTCTTCCCTAGTAAAAAACTCTTAACTCTTTCGCAAGAGTTAAGAGTTTGTAATTGTCTAATAAAAGGCACATGCCCGAGCAACCTTAGTGCTGCTACCTTCCGGTCCTGACACGCTTTGGAGGTCAAACATTGCCCATAAGATATATTAACGTATTTTAAGGTATTTTTCCACTAATTTGCGAAATTTTTGCCGGAGTCTTTTTCTGCTTTTTGTTTTTGTCTAATATCTTTAAAAAAATTTTTTAGCATCTGGCTTGACTCTTCGCGGTATAGTCCCCGAATGACGTTAGGGTGATGATTAAACTTTTCAATATCAAAAAGGTTAACAACACTACCAGCCGCACCAGCTTTAGGGTCAAGTGCTCCAAAATACAAACTCTTAAGGCGAGAGTTAATAATCGCACCTGCACACATTGGACAGGGTTCTAGGGTGACAAAAAGACTACAGTCTATTAAACGCCAAGTACCAAGATTATTGCAAGCTTCCCTGATAGCAATCATTTCAGCATGTTGCGTAGAGTCTTGATCCAATTCTCTGCGGTTAAATCCTGTACCTATAACTTGCCCTGCAGTATCAACAATTACAGCTCCAATTGGAACTTCTCCTAAATCTTGGGCTTTTTTTGCTTGCTGAAAAGCTAATTGCATAAAGTCTTTTTTTTCTGCACTTGAAAATGGCATTAATTATTCACCGCCTGCAAAACGTAGTAACCTTTATCTCTTTTTAAAATGGTACAATTGCCAAAAATTTTTGTTAATAATTTACGGGCACTCGGCTCACCTTGTTTTTTTTGAATTACTACTAGTAAAACCCCATCAGTTACCAAATGATTTTTCGCACCAGACAGAATATTGGAAACAACTTTTTTACCAGCTCGAATCGGTGGATTAGTTAGAATTAAGCCATATTTCTTTGCTGATGAAATATTGCTATAAGTATCAGATGAAAAAATGGCAACATTATCTATATGGTTAAGCTCAGCATTCTTTTTCGCCAGGTCCAATCCACGTTCATTGACGTCTATCATTTCTACTGTTTGCTTTGGCCAAAATTTAGCTGCAAAAAGACCGATTGGTCCATATCCGGTGCCAACATCTAAAATATTGTTTTGAGGAAAATCAACATCAAGCATTTTCTTAATTAAAACACCTGAACCATAATCCACGCGTAATTTCGAAAAAACTCCGGCATCAGTGGTAAATTTGAGATCAATGCCGTTGACTTGATAATCAATTATATGCTCATCATGCTGAGAAGTAGGATTCTCAGCAAAATACATTTGGTTTTGTTTTTCAGTCATAATTCGCTCATTTCTAAAACCTTATCCAGATAATTTTAACGGACATGTCAATTTTTGCAAATATAAAAAAACTAATTATGTTTAAAAGATATTTTCTAACATAATTAGTTTCTTGGATTTTAGTAAATACCGTAAAGCATGCGAAACTTCACATAGTTTTTATATTTTTTAAATTTATTTATTTTAAAGAATATATAATGATAGCCGTAACTGGGATCATTTATCTCAACATCACCAAAACGAACTGTATCCATAAAATCAGCTACGGTATCTTTCATAGTATCAGAGGTATCAACCTTCCAATTCTGATAAAAGTGTTTTTGCTTTTTAGATGCAAGAAAATCTGTTTCGTTACCCTTTTTTAATTTAAAACCACCTTTTGGATCAATAAAGTCTTTATAAAAAGCTTTAAGTAAAATGTTAGGAGTTAATTTAATTCTTTTGACCTTGATATTCTGCTTTTTCTTAAAAGCTATGCCATGAATTATTGCATTATCCCTAGTTTTATAGTTCATAATGAAGTTACCTTTTGAAAAGTCGGCACTAACCTCGTGAGCCTTTAATTGTTTAAATCTCGGATAATATGAAGATTTAACTGGTTTCATATTTTTAGTGTATTTGGTATATCCACTATGATCGGTGACAACATAACCATTCATATGAATCCAAGGATTCTTAGAATAGGCTTTTTTAGAGGCCTTTTTTTGTAATTTATAGCAGTAATCATACTTTTTAGGATTTTTTTTTGGAATTAGATGCTTAAGGCTATGAAAATTATATTCATTATAGGATACCTTTATTTCAGAACTTTTTGCAGTAAACGGCAAGGTTAGACTGACTAGCCCTATAGTTATGTAAGCCAAAATTTTGGCAGGTTTAAGATGTTTCATTTTTACCTCAAAGGACGTTTAATATTATTTAATCAAATTACTTACTAAAGCAGACATGTTTTATTGTTAACAGACAACTTTTAACAAGTCTTTTTCGTCACTTAATATGTAACTCCAACCGAGGAATAAATTTGATCGCTGTTGTTATCTACTACTGCACCAAGTCCAATTGTCTTGTCCTTAGGATTAAGCAGAATGTCACGATGACCCCAATTGGATGCAGCGTCATCGTAAATATACTCATAAACCATGTTATCGGCTACTAAAGCACTAGTACCACCATGTTCAGCCTCAACAAGCTGGTTATTTGAGTGATCTACGGTTGCACCCCAAGGAAACATTGCTAAACATTCAGCAGTAGTTTTACGCACGATACCTGCTTTATTGAAAAAATCATTCAAAATAAAATTACCGGCAGAATCATTATGGGAAAAATTATCAGGCAATAATTTGGTTCTTTCCTGTACAACTTCATCCAGATGAGAATCTTCCGTCACTGGGCTTAACCCACGTTTTGTTCTCTCATTATTCAACTCTTTTAAGAATTCCTGTCTAAACTCACTGATTGAAAAATCAGCAATTGTAGAATTATTTTGAGCAGGTTGTGTTGTGCCTGTATTAGCTGAACTTGCTGGTTTATTAGTATCTACTGGATTGGCAGAATTACCTGAATTAGGTTGAGTAGGTTGATTTACAGGCTGTTTTTGCGGCTTTTTAACCTTTGACTTAATATTTGCAACATCTTTTACCAGAACAAATCTATTTTTAGTTACAAGATAGAATTTTTTCCCTTTTATTTTCTTAGCTTTTTTAACAACTGTTAGCTTCTTGCCCTTTTTTAAAATCTTTTTCTTTAACTTCTTGCCTTTTTTATTATAGTAATATGTTCTTTTTTTGACTTTTACCCTTTTAACAGCTGGTGCTTTCAAAACCACACTGCTGGAAACTTTCTTAGCTTCTGTAGTCGTTGAACTAAAAGACAGGCTACTTGCCACACTTGTAAATGTTAATAGTACTGCTACAGTTTTACGATAATTAAATTTTTTCATTGCTTTCTCCTTTATTTAATAATAACTTTTAGTCCAGTTGGTGCTTTTTGATAAAACCATTTTGCATCGCTTGTACTTAAATGGATACATCCATGAGAGCTTGGCTTTTTTCCCAATTTGTTAGCTACCTTTTTAATTAATTCGTGATGAATGTTACGCGGATTTTCATGAAAAAGATATAAACCACCTTGCAGCCAACCTACTGCAAATCTTGCACCCATTTTCTCACTGGCAGAATAAAACCACGGTGCCCGATAAGTATTAATACGAAAATGTCCCTTAGGTGTTGAGTTATGTGCTCCAGTTGAAACATAAAATTCGTATCTGGTTTTGCGACCACGAATCAAATACGCGCGTTGCTTTTTTAATGAAACTACTATCTTATCTTTTTTAGCGCTCATCCCTTGAGGATATGGTTTAATTTCAGAAGATTTAGTATAACTAATCGGTTTACGCATATATTCTCGTGGAATTTCACTAACGGATTTTGCAAAGATTTTCTTTTGCCCAAAATTTAATATGAATCCGCCAATAATAATTAAAAAGCAAACTATTACAAATTTATTCTTTTTTATTTTCACTATCTATTACTCACCTTCTTTAATATGTCGACTAACTACGATGCTTATACGTAAATTTTACTAATTTATTGGCATCTGAAAACTCATTTTTGTCATGCAGTACAACTACAATTCTTCCAGTGCCTTTTTTATAGCTACCAACAAAACAATAGCCTGAGCGTGGCGTCCAGCCTGTTTTCATACCGTCTGTTTTTAAGGATTTAACGTTATACTTACGACCAGGTAACGTATCATTATAGTTATGTAATTTCTGGCCTGCCACATACATCTCAGGTGTGGCAAAAAATTTCATCAAACTGGGATAATCATGAGCAACATGATAACCAATTATTGCTAGATCTTTTGCTGACAATAAGTTTCCTGAACTCCAAGCACCTTTAACATAATACCCATAAGGGGCTAAGTCACTGTTTTCAAGCCCTGAAGCTGATACGAAATTTGCAGAAAGATGCCATAGCTTTGCTTGTTTATTCATCATTTTGATGAATTTCTTATTTGAACCTGCAACCCATTGACCCAATCGAATTGCAGAGTTATTGTCGGAATCAATTATTGCTGAAGACATGATCTCTTTGATAGTATACTTTTTCCCTTTTTTTACATGAAAGCAGTTAAGATTGGGATTCTTGGCCATTTTTACCAAAGGGCTGGAAAACTTGAGCTTTTTTTGCCAATCATGCGGATTATGGGCAAGCTTGCGCCTGGCTAAATAAATTGTCATTAGTTTCCCAGTAGATGCTGTTAAATAGCGCTTCTTCGCATTTTTTGCCAACAGTACTTCTCCAGTCTTACGATCCAAAACTAGGTAAGCTTTTGCTTTGGTTTTAGGCTTTTTTCCATGAATATACTTAGTATATTGGCCAACTGATTTGTCTTGATTGTGACTATAAACTGTAGTTTTATGTTTTTTCTTTTTAGTTTTTTGATTCACTTTATTGTTTGCACTATTGCTGTTAATTTGAATAGTTTCATCAGCCTGAACTACAGAAGCGCTAACAAAAAAAGCTGCTATTATAGAAAAAAGTCCAAAAATAAACTTATTTTTGACTTGCACCTATACCTCCCTAAACATTTTCAAATTTAAAATTACAAGTGATATTTTAAAATTAATTAACTATAAATTTCATTATATTATAAAATGGTAAATGTAGTTAAATTTTCTTAAAATTGATTGGAGCTAAAATGTTAAGCAAATCAAAACTCTTTTTAATGTTTATCAGTCTATCATTTTTGGGAATATTTAGTTTTAGTGTAAAAGTTTCTGCAGATACTATCAGTACACAAACAATCACTAATCAGACAAATAATGAACAAAAAGAGCAAAACCAATCTAAATCAGACATTAGTGATAATTCCAGTTCTGATAATAATCAGACTGTAAATTCTAACAAGAATAAAGATAATTCTCAGTCCCACAAGTCAATCAACACTGATAAAAAACAAAAAAAAGCACCAAAGATTACCTATTTAAAGAAAAAAGGCAGTGGTAAAATTTACCAAACCCATTATCGCTTTAGTAAAACATTAACCAGTAAAAAAAGTTCAGCCAAAAATTGGTATAAAAAACAAATTAGCTATAGCAAAATAACGAAAACTAATAAAGGAACTTTTGTTAAGACCAAGTATGGGTGGCTGAATAAAAAAGCTTTCAATCAGTTTTTATTAACTAAAAATAAAATAAATTATAAAATGAAGATTGTCAGAAATGCCAAATTGTATAACTTACCAGCTCACACTAACGAAGCTAGAAAAATAGGAACCAGTAAAAAACTACATTTGAAGAATAAATGGGTTTATGTCAACATGATTGCCCATACCAATTTGCATGCAGTTTATTATCGTTTTAAACATCAAGGGAAAAATTATTGGATTTTAGGAAAAAATATCAAATATAATTTAAAATCTTTAGAGGGCAATAAAAAATCGCTTGAGCGTATTATCAAAATCGGTGAAAAAATGATTGGTCATTCCAAATATGACGAAAAATCACGACATTTTGACTGTTCTAGTTTTATGAATTATCTTTTTACTAAAGCAGGGCATCATCTAGGATCAACCACATTTAGTCAATGTTATAATGGCAAACCCGTTAATTATAAAAACAAAAAACGTGGCGATCTCATTTTCTTCGATGATAAAGACGATGGTCATTTAGCCCATGTTGGAATGTACCTCGGAAAAGGATTATTTTTACATGATAGTCCATACACTGACAACGGTGGGGTTGGAGTTTCCAGCTTACAAGATAAATTCTGGAACTCACGCAATTCAAAGTATTTATCAGTTCACTATCCTGATGGTATTGTCAGAAGAATTATGTAAAAAAAATAACTAAAAGCCTTTAGCTTAAGTCCAATTTTAATAAAATCTTTGAAAAATAAAAAGACGTATTTGCAAATTGCAAATACGTCTTTTCTTTTAACTTGTCCGATCGGACTACAATTATTTCAATGTAACTGTAGCGCCAACATCTTCAAGCTTAGATTTAATGTCGTTAGCTTCGTCTTCAGAAACGCCTTCCTTAACGTTCTTAGGAGCGCCATCAACAAGATCTTTTGAGTCCTTAAGGCCAAGACCAGTAATGTCACGGACAGCCTTAATAACCTTAACTTTTTCTTGACCAGCTTCTGTCAATTCAACGTCATATGTTGACTTAGCAGCAGCTTCGCCACCAGCGGCACCTGCAGCAGCAACTGGAGCAGCAGCAGAAACACCAAATTCATCTTCAATAGCCTTTACCAGGTCATTTAATTCAAGAATTGAAGCACCTTTTAAGTCTTCAATAATCTTATCAGTATCTAAAGCCATACTTATTTTATCCTCCGAAATTTTTAGATATAAATTATTTTATTTATTCTGCAGATTCATCTTTTGAATCAGCAACAGCTTTAACAGCATATGCGAAATTGCGTACTGGAGCTTGTAATACAGAAACAAGCATTGACAATAAGCCTTCGCGACCAGGAATGGCAGCAAGTTCCTTGATTTCTTCTTTAGAAGTCAATTTACCTTCCAGCATACCACCCTTAATATCGATAACATCATAATCATCTTCGTATTTTGAAACTATACGAGCTGGTTCGGTAATGTCATCAGCATTATCAGTATAAATTACAGCAGTAGGACCTACAAAAGTCTCATCAAGACCTTCTATACCGGCCTTAGCAGCAGCACGTCTTAAGTAAGTGTTCTTAACAACCTTCATGCTAACATCGTTTTCACGAAGTTCCTTACGCATGTTAGTAACTTCTTCAACAGTTAAACCTAAGTAGTTAATTATTAAGATTGCTTTAGCAGCTTTAAGTTCTTCAGCAAACGCATCAACGAACTTTTCTTTTTCAGCAATAGCAGCTTTACTCAATCGATTTCACCTCCATCAAATTTAATAATAAATTCCATCAGGCCCAAATAAAAACTCCATGCCAAGAAAGACATGGAGCTTTAAACTCATCAACATCTTCTGGCCTCGGCGGGAAATTAAGGCGTCATGCCACCCGAGTCTTAGGTAGAATTTACATTATTAAATATAACAGGAATATAACTTAATTGCAAGCTAATCAGTTCTTTTTCGGCTTAGGTTTTATTAACTCAAATAATTCACCTGAAGTTTTGTAAATTACCCAACTGGCCAGGTTCACAATATGATCACTTATTCTCTCTAGTAATCTGATGATAACAAAGTAACTGGCAGAAGCTACAGCGGCGTCAGGTTCTTGTTCTACACCATCTATAATCATTTGTCTGGCATTCTTATAATCTTTAAAAACCTTAGCATGTCCAAGTACCATTTTTCTGGCATTTTCCTCATCTTCTTGCACGTAAGCTGTTAATACTTGTACCAGCATTTCACGCACCTGATGAGTCATATTGGAAATTATTTTTTCGACCTCTGGAAGACGTGGATTACCTTTAACTCTGACAGTTTCAACGGCAATGCTATTCGCATTTTCTCCAATTCTTTCCAAATCTGTTGTAGCTTTTAAAATACTAATAACAACACGGAAATCAGTCGCAACTGGCTGTTGTAAAGCCATTAATTCCAAAGCCTTTTTTTCGATCTTGACAGCTTCTTTAGCTACTTCCTTGTCTTCGGCAATCATTTCTTGCGCCGTCTTTTTATCATGTTCAACGAATGAACGCGTACCCTTGTCAATCAAATCATTGACCAAGACTCCCATTTCCATAAACTGAGCGTTCAACTTTTTCAGTTCATCTAAAAATATTTCGTGCATAATCCACCTCCAAAATTAGCCAAAACGGCCGTTAAGATAATTGTTTGTCATTTCTTTTTTAGGTGACAAGAACATTTCTTGTGTCGAACCTGATTCAATCAATTCACCATTCATTAAAAAAGCTACCTGATCTGAAACCCGACTCGCCTGTTGCAAGTTGTGTGTCACCATAATAAAAGTATATTTCTGTTTCAAAGCCATTAACGTTTCTTCAATTTCTGAACTTGATATTGGATCTAAAGCAGATGTCGGCTCATCAAGTAAAACAACTTCCGGTCTGATTGCCAGAGCCCGAGCTATACAAATACGTTGCTGTTGTCCTCCTGAAAAAGCAAGAGCATTACGCTGCAAACTGTCTTTAGTTTCATTCCAAATTGCAGCTTGCTTCAAACTTTCTTCAACACGCTGTTCAATCAGATCTTTATCTTTAACACCAGCTATGCGTAAACCATAAGCTACATTATCAAAAACTGAAAATGGAAACGGCGTGGGCTGTTGAAACACCATTCCCACCTTCTTACGTAAAGCAACTAAATCAATGTGAGAATGATAAATATCTTTTCCTTCTAAAAGTATCTCACCAGTAATATTAATATCGTCAATATCATCATTCATACGATTTAAACAGCGCAAAAAGGTAGATTTGCCACAGCCAGATGGTCCAATTAAGGCAGTCAATTTTTGAGCGGGAAAAGCTAAACTTATACCATGTAAAGCTTCAAAACTGCCATACTTAAGTTTAACATTTTTAGTCTCCATCACATTTGTCATCAATAACGCCACCTTTATCCAAAACTACCCTGGATGTACTTCTCAGTAATTTCACCTTGAGGGTTGGTGAAAATATTTGTAGTAGTATCATATTCTAACGCATGTCCCAAGTGAAAGAATGCTGTATATTCACTAATTCTTGAAGCCTGCTGCATATTATGCGTTACCATAACCATGGTATATTTCTTTCTCAACTGCTTTAAAGTATCTTCAAGCTTAGCAGTAGATACAGGATCCAAAGCACTAGCAGGCTCGTCAAGAAGTAAAATTTCGGGTTTTAGAGCAATCGCTCGCGCAATGCATAGTCTTTGCTGCTGACCCCCTGATAGAGCCAATGCACTTTGGTCGAGTTTATCCTTTACCTCATCCCATAAAGCCGCAGCTCTAAGACTTTCTTCTACAATTTGTTCCAGTTTCTTTTTATTCTGCTGACCGTTTGCTTTTAAGGCATATGTGATATTTTCTCTAATTGACTTCGGAAAAGGATTAGGCTTTTGAAAAACCATTCCAATTGCCTTTCGCAATTCATAAACATTAATTTTGCTCTGATTAACATTAAGGCCATGAAACATGATTTTGCCGTCAACTCGTGCCACACGGTCATTCATACGATTAAGTGAGCGCAAAAATGTTGATTTACCTGAACCAGATGCTCCTATTAATGCAGTAATTGTATTTTTCTTAAAGCCTAAGCTAACATCAAACAACTTTTGAACTGTACCACCATAGAAAACACTCAAATCAGTAGTTGAAATTGCACAGTCATCTTCAGGAAAGGTCTTAATGTAGGTTTTTTGTTTTTGCCAATTTTCCATAAGAACCCCTTTACTTTATTCTTGCGGCAGTAAGCCGTTTATAGATCCAGTTTCCCAACGCTCTAGCACCGAAGTTAAAGATAATGACAACAATGACTAGCAAAGCAGAAGTAGCAGCTGAAACCACATTCACATCCGGAATTATCCCTTCAGTATTTACTTTCCAAATATGTACGGCTAGTGTTTCTGCTGGACGCATTACATTCAAAAAACTAGTAGGACTAAACATATTCCAGTTAGAATAATCAACCGTTGAACCACTTTGCCCTGCGGTATAAATCAAAGCTGCAGCTTCACCAAAAACACGTCCAGCGCTCAAAATAACACCAGTAATTATTCCTGGCAGGGCTGCTGGCAATACAATGCCGTGAATGGTCTTCCAATTAGATAAACCCAGAGCCCAGCCAGCTTCTCTTTGAGTTTGAGGAACACCTTTAATGGCTTCTTCAATATTACTAGTAAGAGTTGGCAAGTTGAAAAAAGTTAGTGCTAAAGCGCCAGCGAGAATTGAAAAGCCAAATCCGAACTGAACCACAAATAAAAGATAACCAAACAGACCAACAACTATTGAAGGTAAAGAGCTCAAAATTTCAATCGTGGTTCTGATTAACTGAGTGAACCAGTTATCAGGAGCATATTCGGCTAAATAAATGGCAGCACCGAGTGCAATTGGCATAGAAATTAGTAAGGTAAGTAATAAAAGATAGATAGAATTAAATAATTGGTCTCTAATTCCACCGCCTGCTTCAAAAGAGGACGATTCTGAACTCAAGAAATGCCACGATAAATGCGGTAATCCCGAAACTAAGATATTACCAAGAATACCAACCAAAAGAAGTACAACGATTCCAACTAAGAAATAAATTACGCCAGTAGCAATTTTATTTGTTTTTTTTGCGTTCATAATACTACTAACTCTTCTTTCCAATTAAATGTACTAAAAAATTAAATACTAGTGACATAATTAATAACAAAAGTGCCAAAGACCATAATGAATTGTTAGGCAAGGTACCCATAACAGTATTGCCCATTTGACTAGTCAACTGACTGGTTAATGTTGCTGCTGGGCTAACCAAGTTATATGGCATTAAGACTGCATTCCCGATTGCCATTTGCACAGCTAAAGCTTCACCAAAAGCACGAGCCATACCGAAAATAACGGCTGTCATGATACGTGAGCGAGCTGCTCTCAGCACAACGTGATATATAGTCTGCCATTTCGTAGCACCAAGAGCTGCTGAAGACTTTCGCAAATCTTTGGGAATAGCTTTAAACGCATCAACAGTAAGAGAAGTGATTGTGGGCAGAACCATTACAAAAAGTATTAAAGTGGCAGTCAAGATGCCAAAGCCTGTTCCACCAAAAATAGTTCTGACAGCTGGAACAACCACCATTAAGCCAATAAAGCCATAAACTACAGAAGGAATACCTACTAAAAGCTCCATTACGGATTGCAGTAACTGCACTCTCTTACCAGATTCATATTCTGTCATGAATAAAGCAACTGCAATCGAAAACGGTGTTGCAATCAAAGCAGCCAAAAGTGTTACTGCAAAAGAAGTTACAATCATTGCTGCGGCACCCACATGGTTTTTACCAGCATTAGGATTCCAGTCAGTAGAAAACAGAAAATGGAAAATGTTCACTTTATTATCAATAAAAGTTGCTAACCCATGCATGCCAACAAAACCAATGATTGCAACTATTAATATTCCTATTAATATAATTGCCAAAAATGTTAATCCTCTGCCCCACCATTCTTGTCGTGTTTCTTTTGATGGCTTAGTTAAGCGATCAACATCAATATTTTTGGGATCAATACCTTTGAACTTAACATGTGGTACTTTTTGTTCGGCAAGAGCATTCTCAACAACTTGTTGTAAATCTTGTTCTTTTTTTGCCATTTTATTTACCTATCTTCGTAATTTTATTTTGACTATCACGCGCAACTTTCATTTCATGTACACTTATATAGCCAATTTTAGGAACTAAATCTTTTTGAACTTTTTTACTCAATACGTATTTAATAAAAGCTGCAGTAGCCTTATTCGGTTTACCTTTTGTATACATATGCTCATAAGACCAAAGTGGCCACTTGTTCGTGGGTATGTTTCTATTATCTGGTTGAATATTATTTATACTTATTTTTTGAATATTTTGGTCATTAGCATAGGGAAAAGAAATATAAGAAATAGTACCCGGTGTAGAATTGACAATTTTTTTGACAGTTCCATTTGAATCCTGTTCTTGAGAATTAATTGCTTCTTTTCCATTTAGAACCAAGTCCTCAAATGTCGATCGCGTACCACTCCCACGAGAACGGTTGATCACAATAATTGACTGATTTTTGCCACCCACTTGACGCCAATTTTTAATTTTACCAGTAAAAATATCAGAAAGTTGTTTAGTAGATAAATTTTTAACTCCGACACCCTTGTTTGCAATTGGCACGATACCAACTACTGCCACAGGATAATCTTCTAATTTTTTTGCATCAATACCCTTTTGGGTCTCAGCATAAACATCTGAAGTGCCTACTTCAACGGCTCCGGCTTGAACTTGACTTAGACCAGTACCGGATCCTCCACCCTGAACTACAATGTTGCTGCTCATGTGGGCTAAGTGATAGTCATTACCAGCTTGTTCTATTAAAGGTTGTAAGGCACTGGAGCCAACAATAGTAATTTTTTCTCGGTTTTGACTGCAACCTGCCAAAAATAGGGACATAAATAATATTAATGTCAGCAGTCTGCCTAAATTACTTTTTTTCATATAAAATTCCCTCAATTAAACAAATAAAATTTAGCTCTAGTTTATCAAAACTTTTACCTTTGACCAATCATAAATACTCGTAAATAGATAAAAAAAGCAACCTGCTTAATCTGCAAAGTTGCTTTAATTAATTGTTCAATTTTAGTCCAGATTTAATGGATCAAGTTTAATCCCAGGTCCAAAGGTTGCAGCTACAGCAACACTCTTAATGTATTGACCTTTAGCAGCAGATGGACGCGCACGTAAAATAACGTCACGCAATGCATCAAAGTTTTCAATTAATTGCTCATCAGTAAATGAAACTTTACCAATAGCAGCATGAATAGCAGCTTGACGGTCAACACGGTATTCAACTTGACCAGCTTTTACGTTCTTAACGGCTTTTTCAATATCCATTGTAACGGTACCAGTCTTAGGGTTTGGCATTAAACCTTTAGGTCCAAGTACACGACCTAAACGACCAACTTTTGCCATCATTGTTGGTGTAGCAACAACGACATCAAAGTCTAAGTAACCGTTTTGTACTTTTTCAACTAAGTCGCCAGAACCAACTTCATCAGCACCAGCAGCCTTAGCTTGTTCAGCTTGAGGACCCTCAGCAAATACAATAACTTTTTGTGTCTTACCAGTACCATTAGGCAAAACCAGTGAGCCACGAATTTGTTGGTCTGCTTGTTTAGGGTCAACGCTCAAATTGTATGAAACTTCAACTGAAGCATCAAAGCCTGCGTATGAAGTTTCTTTAACTAACTTCATTGCTTCAGCAACTGAATATAATTTCTTTGAATCTACTTTTTTAGCAGCTTCTAAATATTTTTTACCATGCTTTGGCATGTGATTTCCTCCTTAATATGTGGTCAAGCGAGCTAAAGCTCTCCCACCTAAATTGTTATAAATAACAGGATTAGTCTTCGACTTCGATACCCATGCTTCTAGCAGTACCTTCGATCATCCGCATAGCAGCTTCGACATCAGCAGCGTTAAGGTCCTTCATCTTAGTTTCAGCAATTTCCTTAACTTGATCCTTGGTAACCTTACCAACTTTCTTGGTGTTTGGTTCACCGGATGCCTTGTCAATCTTAGCAGCCTGCTTCAAAAGTACTGGAGCTGGTGGAGTCTTAGTTACGAATTCGAATGAACGATCTTCGTATACTGTGATGACTACAGGAATAATCATGCCCTTTTGGTCAGCAGTTCTAGCATTGAAGTCCTTAGTAAAGCCAACAATGTTAATACCAGCTTGACCTAAAGCTGGACCAACTGGAGGAGCAGGTGTTGCAGCACCAGCTGGTATTTGTAATTTAACAACATTTATAACTTTCTTTGCCACGGTCAAAACCTCCTTGATTCCGTGCGTGGTTAAAATGGAAAAGTTACCTACTTTTCCTCCCACAATAATAAAAGTACTTTAATATATTATCATCGATTTAGTAATTTTGCAATAAATGACTTATTACTAACTAATTTTCTTTACTTGATCATAATCAAGCTCAGTTGTGGTAGCACGACCAAACATGTCAACTGAAACAAACAATTTATATTTATCAGGTTGAATTTCAGTAATTTTTCCTTCAACACCGTTAAAGGCTCCATCAATGATCGTAACAGTTTCACCAATTTCAAAGTCAATTTGCGGTCTTTTAGCAGGTTCGCCTTGTTGACGTAAAAGCCTATTAACCTCATCTTCTAAAAGTGGGGATGGCTTAGAACCACCACCATGCGAACCAACAAATCCAGTTACATTTGGTGTGTTCCGCACAACAAACCAGCTTTCATCAGTCATTACCATTTCAACTAAAACATAACCTGGGAAGATCTTTTCTTCGACTTCTTTTTTCTTGTTATTTACCTTTTCAATCTTTTCCTGTTCAGGAACCATTACTCGAAAAATATAGTCTTGCATCCCCATACTTTGAGCTCGCGACAGCAAGTCTGATTTGACCTTGTCTTCATAACCTGAATAAGTATGAAGGACATACCATTGCTTTTTAGTAGTTTCTACCATTATTACGTATTCTCCTTATATTTTTGGCAAACAAAAAAGCCTCTGCTCCAGAGGACTTTCTAATTAATATTATTGTATCACAAATTAAAAAACTGTGCTATTACATAACTATTTGTGTAACATTAGTCAACAACAGATCAAGTAGCCCTAAATATGCAGCAAACAAAATTGAAGAAACAATTACGATTCCGGTGTCGTGACGGTTTTGTTTTGCTGTTGGCCAAGTAACCAGCTTCATTTCCTCAACTACACTCTTAAAGAATTTAACCATAATTACCTCGTTTCTTTATGTAACGTCATTTTACCACAGTGTTTACAAAATTTTTTTAATTCTAGTCGCTGAGTGCGATTCTTACTTGCAGCGATTGAGTAATTACGAGAGCCGCAGATGCTGCAAGCTAATGATGCTTTTTTCACTGCCATAATCTCACTTCCAAACTATTGTATTTTAGCAAAAATGGCTAACTTAAGCAATTAATTTAATAATTATTTGCAAACTTAATTATTACAAAACAAAAGCAGTTGCTCATTCAAGCAACTGCCTTTGTAGTAGCCAAACAAATGCGTGACCACAGTGCGTAGAACATTGTATTAGTCGGATTTACTTCTTAAGATTTTCATTAACGAAGGATTCGATTTTATCGTCAGAGTCTTTCAGGAATGGAAGCATAGCTTCTTCCGTTTTAATGGTATCTCTGCCATTCTTTTCCATAAAATAATCCCAAAGGGCATCTCTAACTGGAAGATCTGAATCACTCCAGTCAAAAACTTCTTTCATGTGACGATCTAACAATGCAGTCTTCATAACTTCATCAGCCATCTTAACTACCTCCTAAAATTTATTCTACAAGACCCATTATACCGCAATTTCCAGATGTCAACTACAAAAATACTAATTGAGGAGTGTTTTACGCATTTTTTGCACGAGTCGTGAACGCGCTCTTGATAAGGTTAATTTACTAATTTTTAATTTTTGGATAACTTCTTTTTGTTCTATTACGCCAAGTCCTATTAATAATGCATTGGTCTCCAAATGAGACAACCTGCCCGTTAAAATTGCAATATTCTCACTTAAAGGAATTTCCGGTATAGAAACAAATGATTTATCTAAAGGCAATAAATTGTTTTTCTTAGCTGTTTCTAACGAAACGGATTGCTTCAAAGCCTGCCGGCGATAGGCATTATCATACCTTACGAGTGAACGTGCATGGTTAATCAAACGTGTTTTAAAATAACTGCCAAATTTTCCTTTATTTAAGTCAAAACTTATTGCGGAAGCATGACAAATAATCATTGCATCTTGTTCCCAATCTTGACTGTCATAATAGCGAACGTGATACAAATTCTTCACTTTGTTAACCAATGGTTTATAAAGAAAACACAAATCTAATATAGCTTCATCCTCACCATTTTTTATTTGTCTAATAAGTTCCGCCTCACTTTTAATATTTACTTCAGTATTCTTCATTCCACTTCTCCTATTTAAATTTTTATTGAAGAATACAGTAACTAATAAACCTCAAAAATCGAACCTAAGTTCAAACTCAGCAACTATTTTTTACTGTTAGTTCGGCAAAAACAAAAAGCCAAATTTGTTGAAACCGCATTAATTAAAAAAAAGAACAGGACATTTTTAGACATAAAAATACACTCTGATTAATCAGAGTGTAAGAAAAACTATTTAAGAGGGTTTCGACTGTTAAGCATCTGATAAAGTAAAACACCAGTTGCAACACTGGCATTAAGCGATTGTACATGGCCGACCATTGGCAATGTCAGCATTTGGTCCATCTGCTCTTTAAGGAGCCGTGAAATTCCTTTACCTTCATTACCGATTACTAAAACGGTTTTGCCATTACTGTTCCACTGCCGATAATCTGTCCCTTTCATATCAGTACCAAAAAGCCAATAGCCACGCTTTTTTAATATTTTCGCAGTTTGAACCAGATTATTTACTCTTGCTACTGGCACATAATCAATTGCTCCCGTTGAAGTTTTAGCAACAACGGAAGTCAATCCGGTAGCTCTTCTTTTAGGAATTATAATTCCATCTACTCCCGTAGCATCGGCTGTTCTTAAAATAGAACCTAAATTATGTGGATCTTCAATTGAATCAAGCATTAGCAAAAACGGTTCGTCATTATTTTGGTCAAATTGATCCAGAAGTTGATTCAGATCAGCATATTCAAAACTAGCAACTGTTAAAACTAATCCTTGGTGATTTTCACCTTGAACTAATTTATCAAGTTTGTTTTTAGGTACTGTTTGGACAATCAGCCCCTTGTGTTTAGCCAAGGTAAATACTTGATTGGCAAAACTTTCTTTTATACCCTGCTGTAAAAATATTTTGTTAATATGATCAGCATCTTGAGTTTTTAAATAATCCAGTCCCGCATGCCTGCCGAAAACAAAGTCTTTGTCATTTGAAGTCATAATTCTCTATGCCCCCATTTTCAATAGTTTTAATACACCATTCTGTTAGCTGCTTTATACGATCTTTTTTGTTTAACAGTTCTAAGTAACCCCAAACAGCTTCAAAACCTGTAGATAACTGATAAGTAGCCAAACTGGTATTTTTTGCTTTAGTATAGGTTTTTGAATTGCGACCGCGATGAAAAGTCGCTACTTCATCTTCAGAAAGCAAATTTTCTTCCTGAAGTTTGGTAATTAATGCTGCTTGCGCTTTGGCCGACACATAATGAGTAGCTCTTCTTTGCAAGACTTGGGGTTTAACAATACCGCATTTAATTAAATGTCGCCTGATAAAAATTTCATAAACAGCATCACCTAGATAAGCTAATGTTTGCCCATTTAGAGTATCCGGATTAACATCACTTTCTGTCATTTTTAGAGTTTTATTCACGTAGCCACCTTGTTCCTTGTGGTGTATCTTCAACTGTAACACCCATTTGCTTAAGTTCGTCGCGTAGAGCATCGCTTTGTGCCCAATCTTTGTTTTTACGTGCTTCTTCACGCTTATTAATTAGCTCTTGGATTTGCTTATCATCATTTCGCTCATCAGTATTAATTAATTTTTGAGTATCTATTCCAAAAATAGCTAACCACTTTGTCAACAATTCTAGAGAATTGTTAAGCGCATCTTTATCTGCATTTTTAGCATTAATATTAGCATTTATTTCTGGTAATAAATCGTAAATGGCAGTTAAAGCATTCTGAACATTAAAATCATCATCCATGGCATTAATAAATTTGTGCTGAGTGTCTTGAATTTTATTGACTAAAGTTTCTGACTTTTGGCTCGTTGATCCATCCTTAAGTCGATATTTAAGATTGTTAAGAGTGTTTTTAAACCTCTGCAAAATAATTTGCGCTTGTTTTAAATTATCAGTCGAATAATTAATTTGCCTTCTGTACTGAACACTGGCCATAAAGAAGCGCAAGACTTGTGGATCAATTTTTTGCAACAAATCATGTACAGTTACAAAATTATGCAATGACTTGGACATTTTTTCTGCATCTGCTCCAACTGTAACAAAGCCATTATGCATCCAATAGTGAACAAACTGTTTGCCTGTTGCTGCTTCACTTTGAGCAATTTCATTTTCATGATGAGGAAATTCCAAATCTTGACCACCACCATGAATATCAATTGTTTCACCTAAATATTTTGTAGCCATAACTGAACATTCAATATGCCAGCCAGGCCGACCTTTGCCCCAAGGAGAATCCCAAGCTATTTCATCAGGTTCCTTTTGCTTTTTCCATAAAGCAAAATCTATTGGGTCTTCTTTACGTTTTTGTTCTTCTTCATTAACATGCTCAGAAGCACCCTCCTCAAGCTCTGCAATATTTTGGCTACTAAGAGCACCATAATTTTTAAATTTTCTGGTACGATAATAAACATCACCATCTGACTCATAAGCATACCCCTTAGAAATCAGCTTTTGGATAAATTTAATAATTTCGTTGATTTCGTGAGTTGCACGGGGATTTTTTGTTGCCGGCTTAACGTTTAAAGCTGCAATGTCTTCACGATATGCTTTAATGTAGCGCTCAGCTAATACAGGCACAGTGACATTTTCAGCTTTAGCCTCAGCGATCATTTTATCGTCTACGTCAGTAAAATTAGACACAAAATTTACCCTAAAATCGCGAAATTCTAGATAGCGTCTAATGGTGTCAAAGGCAATAACGCTCCTGGCATTACCAATGTGAATGTAATTATATACCGTTGGTCCACAAACATACATTGTTACCTGACCTGGGGTTATAGGCTTAAACTCCTCTTTAGTATTAGTTAAAGTGTTATAAATTTTCACTGTGGCTAACTGACCTTTCTAAATTCTATATCTTAATTTTACCAGAAACCTTAATCAATTTTTTCAACGAAAAGTTTGCTATCTTGTTTTTTGCCATAATCAGATTCTGCCTAACTGCAAGTTAAAACAGCGTATTACTCTTATTAATACTAGAATAATACGCTGTTTTAATAACTATAGGCCGTTTTCACTCATTTGTTTCAGAGTTAAATCTAAATGTTCTAACACTCGTTTTTTGCCTAGAAGCTCCATAGCTTCACCAATTCCTGGTCCCACCATTGATCTGGTAGTAGCAATTCTAATTGGCATGAACAAGCGTCTACCTTTAATTCCTGTTGCCTTACGAGTTGCTTGCACAGCATTCATTATTTGGGGAGCAGTAAACCGTGGTATCAAATCAATTTGCTTCTTAAATTCTTCAATTACCGGTCTAGCCTCATCTTTGCGAATTTCTTCAATTTCTTTTTCACTTAAGTCTTTAGGAGCATTAAAGAAAATTTTTGCCAGGTCAACAATCTGCTTTGTATATGACATTTGAACAGAATAGATGTTAACCAACTGTCTGACCCACTCCATTTTTTCTGGATTTGGATCTTTTTCAACTAAACCTGCCCCCTGCAAATTATTAAGTGCCAAGTCTAAGAGAGTATCACGATCAGCCTTTTTAATATACTGGTTGTTAATCCACTCCAACTTCTTCTGATCAAAAGCAGCAGGAGAATTAGATAATCTTGCCGGATCAAATTGCTTAATTAACTCACGTTGGCTGAAAATCTCGCTTTCACCAACTGGAGACCAGCCTAATAATGTAATAAAGTTAAACATTGCATCAGGCAGATAGCCAAGGTCTCTATATTGCTCAATGAATTGTAAAACAGATTCATCACGCTTTGAAAGTTTTTTACCAGTTTCAGAATTAATAATTAAAGTCATGTGACCAAATTTTGGCGGCTCCCAGCCAAGAGCCTCATAAACTGCTAATTGTTTAGGCGTGTTTGAAACGTGATCATCTCCACGCAAAACGTGAGTAATTTTCATCAGGTGATCATCAATTACCACTGCAAAGTTGTAAGTAGGCATGCCATCGCGCTTTTGAATGACAAAATCACCACCGATGGTATCAGACTCAAAACTAAGATGCCCCTTGACAATATCATCCCAAGAATATGTTTCCATTTCAGGAATATGAATACGAACAACCGGTTTTAAGCCCTTTGCCTTTGCCTGCTCTTGCTTTTCAGCAATTTCATCTGCTGTCATTCCCTCATATTCATACGTGTAGTGAGGTGCAATGCCCATTGCACGTTGTTCTTCACGTTGTTCTTCTAATTCTTCCTCAGTTTTATAAGAGTAATAAGCTTTACCCTCATCAACCAGCTGCTTAATGTATTTATTATAGATGTCTTTTCGTTCAGATTGACGATATGGACCATAATCGCCACCCTTGTCAGGACCTTCATCCCAATCAATACCAAGCCAGTGCAAGTTTTCCATTTGCGACTCTGAACCGCCTTCAACATTACGCTTCTGATCAGTATCCTCAATTCTTAAGACAAAAGTTCCTTTATTATGACGCGCAAATAAATAATTAAATAGCGCAGTTCGTGCATTTCCAATATGTAAGTGCCCTGTTGGACTTGGGGCATATCTTACCCGAATTTTTTGTTTAGCCAAAATTCATGCCTCTTTCAAAAAGTAAATATAAACAATTTAAGTTTACGCGTAATAGAAAAAAAGTTCAATGTTCGTTAGCCTAAAACTAGTTTTAAGGCTTGCGGAATACTTGAAACGGGGATAACTTCAATTCCAGCGTTCTTTAGACTTGCACGCATATTGTGTTTCGGGATAAAAATACGCTTAAACCCAGTTTTAGCAGCTTCTTTAATTCGCGCATCTATTTGATTAACACGTCGTACCTCACCAGTTAAACCAACTTCACCAACAAAACAATCAGTTGGCAAAATTTCCTGATTTTTATAACTGGATGCGATAGCCATGACAACGGCTAAGTCAACTGCTGGTTCGTTCAGTCGAATTCCACCAGTAGCAGTTAAATATACATCTTGATTTTGCAACATCAAGTTGCCTCGTTTTTCTAGAACAGCCAGCAATAATCCCGCCCGATTATAATCAATGCCCGAAGTAGTTCTTTTGGCATAACCAAAAGCCGTAGGCGTAACCAAAGCCTGAATTTCTGCCAAAATAGGTCTTGTTCCTTCAAGAGAGACAACAATTGCCGATCCAGTTGATTTTGGCAGACGTTCATCTAAAAATATAGCTGAAGGATTAGTAACTTCTTTTAAACCTTTATTAACCATTTCAAACATGCCTATTTCATTAGCAGCGCCAAACCTGTTTTTCACAGAATGTAAAATACGGTAAGCATGGTGTTCATCACCCTCAAAATAAAGAACAGTATCTACCATGTGCTCTAGTATTTTGGGACCGGCAATCGCACCTTCTTTTGTAACATGGCCAATAACAAAAACGGTAATAGCATCCATTTTGGCAATTTTCATTAGTTCACTAGTAACTTCTCTTACCTGTGAAGCTGATCCTGTCATTGAGTCTAAGCTTGGTTCATTCATTGTCTGAATTGAATCAATGACAACAAAATCTGGCTCTAAATCGGAAATTTGTTGGCGAATGTCTTCCATGTCTGTTTCTGGATAAAGCATCATATCATTAGCTGGCAGTCCTAAACGGTCAGCCCGTAGCTTAATTTGATTGGCTGATTCTTCCCCCGAAACATACAGCACTTTATATTGATTTGCAAGTTCGCTCATGATTTGCAACATTAAAGTTGATTTGCCAATGCCAGGGTCTCCTCCAATCAAGACTAATGAACCTGGAACAATACCACCTCCTAAAACTCTGTTAAGCTCTTCCATACTGGTTTGTACACGTTCTTCTTTTTCTGCTTTAACATTTTCCAATTTAACCGGTTCACTAATTCCAGTTTTCTTGATAAGCCTGCTGGGACTGCCTTTAGTTGAACGGTTTTGCACTGCTTCAGTTTCTTTTTCAAACTGATTCCAAGCGCCGCAATTGGGACAGCGCCCTAAATAACTAGCAGAAATGTAACCACAAGAACGACATTTATACTTTGTTTTTAGTTTTGCCATTTAGCTTCCCTTCTTGTTTGTTGAACCAAAGCCATTTATTCTTTGTCTGTCAATAGGCACATCATTATCAGTTTTTAAATAATGAATAAAAATCCCCTGACCGATTCGGTCACCTTGATGAATCTGAATAGGTCTCACCCCATAGTTAATTAATTGAACAAAGATCTCGCCTTCATTAGCATCATTATTATAATAATCGGAATCAATGACACCGACCCCATTTGGAAGTGCAAGATTCCTTTTAAAAGTATTTGATGACCGATTTGCCAGCAATAATACTTCATCTTCAGGCATATATGCTTTCACTCCTGTGGGAATTAAAAAAGGTTTAAGGACGTGTTCAGCCATTTCATAATCTTGTTCGTATAGTTGATGACCATTACGGATCAGCCTAAAAATACGGACAAAATTAAGCCTCCAAATACTTGGAATTAATACATCTTTTGCTGCAGCTAAGTCATAGCCTGCACTAGCAATCGTTTGTCTTCTTGGTAAAGTAACATTTTTATTTTTATATTTAGATACAATCTCAAAGCCCCGAATCTTTTCCATGTTATCTCCTTTAAAACTTTTAAACACTATTTTACATTAAATTGCAGACATTATCTGAAATCTTATATAATTAGGTACGTAAAATTTTTACTTTTGAAGGGAGAATAAATGTTTAATGTAGATGATCCCCACCAATTTTTTCGCGAAGACGATGATAATGGGGAAATGGTTTATAGTTGGACAATGGACAAAATTGAGCGTAAAGATGCTACAGTTTGGATTATGAATCACTTCTTCGTCAATCCCAAAATGAATAGCAAAAAGATTTTACATGATCAAATGAAAATAGTAATGTTTATTGCTCAAAAATCTCATCTGCCCGTTTGGCCACTTGATCCTTTAGTTATTAATTACTTTAATGAGCATCCAGAATTTGAATCAATTTGGTATCACAAACCAAGTCCAAAAAACGGTTCTATCTAGTATTGAAAGATTAAATAAGTAAGGTAAAAACAAATACTTTTTTAACAATAATTAAATTTTCAGAGATAGACTACTTCAGTCGGATAAGCTAAAATAGTATTAATTTGTTTAAGGAGGATCTATTTAATATGACAAAAGAAATTACAAGTGCAGCCATTGATGATTTCACAAAAGATTTAGCGAATCACTCTGGTATTAATATTGCGAGTCATGCCGCCCAAGAAAATGGCATCTATAAAGCTAGTCAAAACTTGCAATCTAAGATTGATTTAACACCAACCTTTTCAGTAGAAATTGATACTGGCAAGCCTGCTGATCAAAAGCAGTCCGGTCGTTGCTGGATGTTCTCTGCATTGAATACTATGCGCCACCCAATCCAAAAGGAATATAAGATTAAGGATTTTGAATTATCACAAAATTACACTAATTTCTGGGATAAATTTGAAAAATCAAACTTTTTCTTTGAAAATGTGATTGCTTCAGCCAAGAAACCACTCGGTGACCGTAAAGTTAGCTTCTTGTTTGCTACACCACAACAAGACGGTGGTCAATGGGACATGCTTTGTGGACTAGTAGAGAAATATGGAATCGTACCTAAGTCAGTTTATCCAGAAACAGCTAATTCCAATAATTCAAGTGCTTTAAATGATACTTTGAATACCCTTTTGCGTAAAGATGGCTTAGAATTACGCAATTTAGTTAACGCCGGCAAGTCAGAAGATGAAGTTGAGCAACGCAAGAATGACTTTTTAAACGAAGTCTTCCGCATTTTGGCTATTTCATTAGGAGTTCCGCCAAAGAAATTTGACTTTGAATATAAAGATGATGATGGTAATTATCACCGTGAAGCAGGAATTACGCCTAAGGAGTTCTTTGATAAATTCGTAGGCATGAATTTGGAAGATCACGTTTCAATCATTAATTCACCTACAGATGATAAACCATATCATAAAGTTTTTTCCGTTGAGTACTTGGGTAATGTTGTTGGTGGTCGGCAAGTTCGCCATCTTAACGTCAAAATTTCTGAAATGAAAGATTTGATTATTAAGCAACTTAAAGCTGGAGAAGTTGTTTGGTTTGGTTCAAATGTTGGTAAAGATTCAGAAAGACAACTTGGTTTGCTAGATACAGATATTTACAAGCGCGATGAGCTATTTGACGTTGACTTTTCAATGTCAAAAGCAGATATGCTTGATTCCAGTGAAAGTATGATGGATCACGCTATGGTTATCACTGGTGTTGACTTAGTTGATGACAAGCCTACTAAATGGAAGATTGAAAACTCTTGGGGAGAAAAGCCTGGCTTTAAAGGTTACTTTGTAATGAGCGATTCCTGGTTTGACAGTTTTGTTTACCAAGCAGTTATCAACAAGAAATTCTTGCCTGATGACTTAAAGAAAGCTTTTGATGAAGGTGCTAAAGACCCAATTCAATTATTACCTTGGGATCCAATGGGCGCATTAGCATTTAAGTAAAATTATTAGTTATATAAAATTAGTTAAAATATAAAACAGCATTGAGGAATTTTCTCAATGCTGTTTTTATTAGTTTGAACAAATATTTAAAGCTATTTTATTCGTCTTGCAGTATTCCATGATGCAATATGAATCGACGATCATATTTAAGTTCATTAATTTGATCATGGCTGGCAACTACAACGATTTTATTTTGCTGTTTTAATTTTTTCAACATGGTTAAAAATAAGCTAATACTCTCCTGATCAATTCCACGAGTTGGTTCATCTAACAAAATAATATTTTGGTTTTCCATCACAGCTTGAATGATACCAACCTTTTGTCTCATGCCAACAGAGTACTTAGCAATAGGTTCTGGATCATCTGGATCAAGCATAAAATATCTTAGTAATCCTCTGACTTCTTTTTCATTAAACCGTTTATTAAGATTAGCCAGAAAATGAAGATTGGTCATTGCCGATTCATATTCTAAAAAATCAGGATTTTCAATTAGTGCCCCAACAATATCATTTTTATCCAGCCTAATTTCACCACTGTCTGCCTCTAATAAACCGGTAATAATTTTAAAAATAGTGGACTTTCCAGAACCATTAATACCAGAGATATGAATCAGCTCTCCTGGCTTAGCTAGCAAAGATATGTTTTTTAAAACCAGCTTCTGACCGAAAGATTTTTTTATTTGCTTAAGCTCTAACATTATTTCTCCTTAAAAGCCACCATAAATTTCATGAATAGCCCTATATAATTCGTCATACAAAGGACTATAACTAATCAAAATATTTTTCTCTATATAGTAATGGTAAATTAAATCTATAATTATGACTATAAACAATAATAAGTATGGCCTATGCCAGTTGTAGCCTCCGACTAGCAACCAAAGTAGAAGTAAAAAAAACAAATACATGCAGTATTATGAGTTCAGTGCCCAAAATAGGGTTGCCAAATTTAAATAAAGGGTAACCAGTTAAAAAATAAGGTACAAATAATCCTAATACAAATAATAAGCAATAAATTGCAGCCAGTACTATTAAATGAAATATCATCCACCTTCTCTTTCTTCTCACCGTTATAAACACATTAATGTTGCGAAAAGTAAGTATCTGTTTATAAAGTAACAAGAAGATCGCTGGTTGCAAATATAAAGATACCAAATGAAAATTGAGGTATTCATTTGGCAATTCCATAGTTTCTGGCAAACCTGTTTTTATCAGGATAATGCTACCTGTTAATCCTATAAAAAATATGAGAAAACCGGTTAAGACAAGCTTGCGTTGTATTCGCTTTAAACGCATAATCAGCCCAGCCTTCTTTTTTTCTTCCGCCAAAGTTTAATCAGGCAAGCAGCAAATAAAAGATAAATCAGTGCCACCGTCATAAAAAATAAATATGAATTAATCGGTGGCAAACGCGAGGCTAACGCAAACTGACCCGGTGCAAGTACAGCAAATGGAAAACACGAATACGAGACAAAGAGCAAAAATTTATTGCACATGGACATTAAGACTGACAATAAAGTCAAACCTAAACCCACGCACGGACCTAAGATTAGATAAATACTATTTTTTGATACAAAAAGACCAATGCTGAAAATAAAAACAGCAAAAATACCCCAACCAACAGCAGCTAATATAACATACGAACATAAATCGATCAGTTGGTTAGTAGAAAAATATCCTGGTCTGGCACCAATATATAATTTTCTGGGTCTAATTTTAAAGAAAAATGGATAATAAAATACCCTAATCAATGCTAACTGGTAGAGATTAGTTATCAAAGAAAATAGAAATCCAACAATAAAGGAGTTAATAATTCCACCTTTCACAAAATCATGATAGCCAATTCTTTGTTGAACAGCACCGAACATATTATTATTTTTACAATAGATTAGGAGACCAGCTCCAAAAGTGGGAACGAATGCTAACATCATAACTAAATTTATGATATTTTCATTCCAGCCATTCGGCTGAATGGAAAAGAAAAGCATAACAGAAATGTCAACTGCTTTGCCGTTTAATGGTATTAATCCAGCCCCATCTTTAACAGCCAAGACAATTTGCCAGGTAGTTAAGAGAAGATAAATAATTAAAATAATCAGAATAAATTTTTTGGTTCGGCTTAGCATTGGCACCATCCTCATATTAATATATCTTTGAATACTATATCAGGTATAACATAAATTATCAAATAAATGGTGTGCTAAAAAAGAGAGTTACAAAAAATTAACCTAATTTTTATTGGAAATGTCTTATTTTTGCTTTTCGCTCATATGGATCCTTTAAACAAAATCCGAAATTTAATTTAGCCCGACCTCCTTAACAAAACGCATAAAGGCTGCTTTGCCATCAGCGGTTTGCTTGAAAACTCCTGCATCTTCTAAGACACGAGCAAAAATGAGACCCAATTCCTTTTGCAAAATCTGATCTGCATTTTCACTGGTTATTTCATACTTTCTTTTAATTTTCTTAGCCCAGTCAAGATGCATTTGTGCAATATTGTTAGGCTGGTCAAGCAAAAACTTTTTTACCTCAAGTAATTCAGTTTTCAATCGTGGTGGAAAAATTGCTAATCCCATTACTTCAATTAAACCGATATTTTCTTTTTTAATATGCTGCACATCAGAGTGAGGATGGAAAATACCATCAGGATACTTAGCCGATGTCTGATTATCTCTGAGAACTAAATCAAGTTCATAAATATGACCATGTAAACGAGCAATTGGAGTAATTGTATGATGAGGCATATTAGCAGTAAACGCTCTAACAGCAACTTTTTCATCACTATAACTTTGCCAAATTGTAAAAATTTTATCTGCTAGTTTTACCAAACTTTTTTGATTTTGACTTCTTAGCCGGATAACTGACATGGGCCATTTAACAATACCTGCTTCTACATCATTAAATCCACTAAAATTAAGTGTTTTTACCACCGGTGCTTTTTCCATAGGAAAGAGATGCTTTCCACCCTGGTAATGTTCGTGAGACAAGATTGAACCACCTACAATCGGCAAATCCGCATTGCTACCAACAAAGTAACCAGGAAATTTGCTAACTATTTCCAGTAAATTAGCAAAAGTCTGTTTATTGATTACCATTTTTTCATGTTTTGGTGACAAGAAAATACAGTGTTCATTAAAATAGGCGTATGGTGAATATTGAAAACCCCAAGTTTCATTTCCCAACTCAAAACGAATGATACGGTGATTCGTGCGAGCTGGATAATTTACTTGACCCAAATAACCTTCATTTTCCATGCACAATTGACATTGCGGATAAGAGACAGCTGGATTATTTTTAGCAGCTGCAATATCCTTTGGATCCTTCTCCGGCTTGGAAAGATTAATTGTAATTTCAAGATCGCCATACTCGCTTTCAGCGACAAAATAAATGTTTTTTGCAATAGCTCGAGTCTTGATATAATCGCTGTTTTTACTCAATTGATAAAAATTAGCTATCGCTTTTTGGGGTGATTCTTTATAAGTACTCCAAAATTTCTGGTTCACTATACTAGGTCTAGGCACAATGAAATTTAACAGCTGTGCACCTAAAATGTCTTCCGCTGAATTAGCTTTAGCGCATTTACCTGTTATTTGAGCAACTTTAACCAATTCGTCTTTAAGGTCTAAAAGATCTTTTTTGTTAGTTTTAACTTTTCTTGCATCATCGCCAATAAGAGCCAATATTCTATTGCGTAGGTATATCCGATCTAATTCTGTGAATTCGCTTTGTGCGATTATTAGTGTAATAAATTTCTCAACTAAATTATTTTCACTCATCTTAACTTTCCGATCATTTTAGTACTTTTGTGCCATCAGCTGTTTCTGCAATATAAAACGAGGGCAAATAGCCTATTTCTTTTTGATAGGTATCTGCAACATTCTTTTTAAAAGCAGCAACCTTGTTTTTTGCAACTAATGCAATGGCGCAACCGCCAAAACCGGCACCAGTCATTCTCGCACCTAAGACACCATGTTGCTTCCAAGCTGTATGAACTAAAGTATCGAGTTCTTTACCAGTAACTTCATAATCGTATTCTAAAGAAATATGTGAGGCATTCATTAACTGGCCAAATTCGATTAGATTTCCATTTACGAGTGCCTTTTTAGCATTTAATGTGCGCTCATTTTCCCAAACAGCATGTCGACAGCGTTTAAGCAAATTTTCACTAGGCAACAAATAGCTGTTTTCATCAAACATCAGATTATTTAATTCGCCTAAAGACTGGATTGAAAGCTTTTGTTGCAAAAATTGCAATCCCTTTTCACATTCTGCTCTGCGCTCATTGTATTTTGAGTCCGCTAAGGTTCGCTTCTTGTTAGTGTTCATAATAACGATAACATTATCTTTCAAGTCAAGGGGTACCAGCTCAGACTCCACCTTTTCAGTATCAAGCAAAATGGCATGATCCTTTTTACTCATTGCTACAGCATATTGATCCATAATGCCCGAGTTAACACCAATAAATTCATTTTCGGTCTTAACTCCCATTTTAACAATTTCCAATTTAGTAAAAGACAGGTGGAATTGATCCTGCAATAAAACGCCAATTAACATTTCTAAGGCTGCAGACGAAGACAGTCCTGCACCATCAGGAATATTGCCATTAATATAGATATTAAGTCCATGATCAATCTTGGCCCCATTTTCGAGCATAAAATGAAGCATCCCTTTTGCATAGTTTGCCCATGAATCTTCTTTGGCAAACTGCAGCTGGTGCATATCGGTTTCAACTACTCCCATATCGGCAAAATTTGCAGAATAAAAGCAAAATCTTTCATCAGTCCTAGGACTGGCTGCACCATAAATTCCTAAAGATATTGCACAGGGGAATACATGACCACCATTATAATCTGTGTGCTCACCAATTAAGTTAATTCTACCAGGAGAAAAGTAACACCTAGTTGGATTTTCATGATAAATATTAGCAAATTCTGTCCTAATTTCGTTGATTTTCATTTTTATCTGTTCCTTTTTAAAAGCGCTATCAAAAGTCAATAATCATATTATACTTCTTTTTTTATTATCAGCAATGGCAATAAAAAGCATAAGAAAACTAAAAGAGTTTCATAAGAATGAAACTCTTTTTATAGTTATTACCAAATATGTAATAGTCTATCTGGATGCAATTTACATAAATTAAATTGATGTACATGTTCCGGGTGACTTTGTGGAAATGGCTCTAAAAAATCAGCAGGATTAGCCAGTCCCGTAGAATATGACCACACACTTTTAACTTTTTTAATCGGATCAAGCATTTCATTTCGAATCGGAAAAGCCGAAATTAAAAAATGTTTGTGATGAAATTTAAAAACAAAAAATGGCAACCGAAAGTCGTTAACAACCTCTTCTTTGGTTTTCCCAATTGTAACTACATTGCGGTAGGTGCCATACTTTTCAGTAAACAAATCATTAAATGAAAAATAGAAATTCGAAATATGTACATGAGGAAAATTTTCTTCAGTCACATGGTCAGGAATTGCAATCACATGAGCAAAATGATCCAAATTGCTTTCTTTTTGTGAAAGTGCTCTTCCTAATTGATTGGGATTAATAACATGAGCCCATTCCGGCACATCCAGATTATCTTGATAAGATAAAAACATTTCCCTAATTACATTAGGCTTTACCCAATCATATTGTCTGCGAACTTCATTGCGATTTAATAAACTACGCAAACTCTTATGGTACATTAAATCGACAACAAACAATTCATAGCGATAACGTTCAACCCATGGTTGATAATGCTCAATATTCTCCGCAAAGATATGCGTACTATCTACAATAACCGTTTCGCCACGTTTCATTTTTTCTTCAACGAGGTAATCCACCACTTTTTCCGTTTGCTCATTTGCATAACGCGGAATTACTTGATGTAAGCAATCGGTATCTTCTTCATAATAATAGGTTAAATTCGCCAGCAACAATCTAATTTGATCACGACTAATTGCATATGGCTGTAAGTGATGACGAGAAATAAATGAAGATTTACCGGAGCCGGGTGCGCCTCGTAATAAAAATATTTTACGCATGCCTCTACTCCAAACTAAGAATGTAAATTTTAAATGATATCGTAATAGATTTTAACATACATTTGTAGAAAACCTTACTAAGAACTAAAAGCAACGTAAAATCTTTTTGTCAACAATATTCATTTGCTGATCAAATATATAAACTATTGGCTGTGCATTTGGAACTTCAAGATTAATAATTTCTTGATCATCAATACTTTCTAATTCTTTAATTAATGCTCGTAAACTGGAACCATGAGCAACGATTAATTGATCTTCCCCTTTTTTTAATCTGCTAGCTACATTGTCATAGTAATAAGGCATAACTCGCTTTTGTGTTTGGTAAAGACTTTCAGTTCGCGGCAAAAAGTGCGGATCAAAATTAGCATAACGTCTGGATGTTACTTTTTTACCTTCAGGTGGAATCGCATAGAATCCACGCCGCCACTCCAGCACTTGTTCTTTACCAAAAATTTTACGCGATTCGTCTTTATTAATGCCCCGTAAATTGCCATAGTGCCTTTCATTCAAACGCCAAGTTTTAGTAATGGGCAAATATAAAAAATTACAAATATCTGCAACTATATTAGCTGTAATAATTGCCCTCATTAATACCGATGTGTGAATATGAGTTGGGTGAAAATCGGTAATACTCTTAATCAAATTGCCAGCTTTTTTAGCCTGCTTTCGACCCTTATCAGTTAGGGCAACATCATTCCAACCCGTGTAGACATTGGCTTTATTAGCAGTACTTTCACCGTGTCTTAAAAGCACTAATTTGACCATTTTATCTCACCCAATGCATAATTATTAAAGCTAAGCCGCTAATTGTAAAAATGATTCCCAATATCATAAAAGGAGTTACTCCGTGATTATGATTACGATAGCGTCTATTATAAGCATAAGCAATATCATATAAGCCTACTATTAAAACAATAACGGCAGTAAAAATACTAACTTTCAACCTTAATTTTCTCCTGATTACTCTTGATTACGATCATTTACAATCATTTTATCATTTTTTCCTCGTTCACATTCTGCTTGAAAATTAATATGGTTAATTCCTAATTTTTGTAATTTTGCACTAATTTGTTGCGTTAAAAATTCAAATTTACCAGCTGTTAAATCAGCATCAACATTGACGTGTGCATCAAGCATGACATAACGATCGCTATAACGCCACACATGTACATGATGTATATTTTTTATTTCAGGAAAAGATAAAACTATCTTATTAACTTCATCCAGATCGATGTCAGGATTAGATTCCATTAGCACATTTGCTGCCTTTTCTGTTATTTCACAAGCTTCGTGAAAAACGAAGACCGACACTAATAAAGTCATCACCGGATCAATCCAGCTAATGTTCCAATAATAAATAAAAATTGCACCAATTACAACTGCTACGCTGGAAAGAGCATCACTTAGCATATGCATAAAAGTGGATCGCACATTTAGATTTTGCTGTCCACCTTGATGCATTACCAACATTGAAACTACATTTGAAATCAAACCAATAATTGCAACAACTAGCATTATGCCGCCACTGATTTTTGTTGGTTTCCAAAATCTTTCAATAGCTTCCACAAATAAAACAATACTAATTAAAATTAGAATTATACCGTTGGTAAAGGCAGCCAAAGTTTCAGCCCTGTCATAGCCAAAAGTTTTTCGCTTATTACTGCGTCTGTTACTAATGATATGTGCCACAAACGAAATAATTATTGCACCGACATCGCTAAGATTGTGTACCGCATCAGATAATAAAGATAAAGAACCTGATACGAAACCACCAATAAATTCTGCAACTGTAATAACAACATTAAGTGCAGTTACATAGGCAAATTTTTTTGTAGTATGATCTTTCATATTTTTTCCTTTCAAGCAATAAAGATAAAAAAAGCCCTACTTTTAAGCAGGACTTTACATATCTTCAGCATTTACATTATAATCTACAATTTCAAAGTTACCGTTATCACGAAGAATTCCCCGAGTGACACTACCGTTATTAGGAAAAACAATATCATGGAGACCATCACTCTGGTTCCAATACTTAATGGCTAAGGTTTTGATAAAATCGCCATGAGAAACTATTAAAACTCTTTTTTCATTTTTAGTCAGCTCATGGAGAACGTCAATCGCCCTTACCATCCGTTCATCCAGCTCTTTTTTATTCTCTGCCAAATGACGCGGATCGGCCTTTTTTGTAGCCTCACGAAATTCATAAATTCCAACCTGATTGATAATTTTGGTTACATCTGTTTGCGGACCAACTCCTGCTGCCAGTGCAACTTCATTCCAGGTTTCCTCTATATCATCACCTTCGAAAGAACCAAAAAATACTTCCCGAAACTCAGGCAATTTTTTAATCTTGCCAATTTCTGAAACCTGGTTAGCGTCCTTCATTAAGTGAACCGTATCAATCGCGCGCTTCAAATCAGAAGAATACATGTTGTCAAAATGAACTTGGCTCAATGCATTTGCAGTTACCTTTAGGTCATTAATGCCCTTGACTGTCAGCGGAGAATCACACCATCCCTGAACTTTGTTTAACTGGTTAAACATTGTTTCGCCATGACGGACAATATAAATTTCTGTTGCCAATTTGCATTCTCCTTTCATTTAACGTGCTTTAAACTATAACATATATGCCTTATAAAAGAAATACCCAGCCTGAATAAATGCTAGTGCTGCAATAAAGATACGCACATATTTAGCAGGAACTTTACGCAAAATATCCATTCCTAAATAACCGCCAATAAACATCCCAATAGCAAGAGGAATTGCCTGCATCCAGTATATTCGAGAAGTAAAAATAAAAACTATTAGAGCAACAAGATTCGCTAGTCCACAGATGACGTTTTTAATTGCATTGACAACTATAAACTTTTCATCAGTAATATAAGTTAATAAAACTAGCACAATTACACCACCGGCGGCTCCAAAATAACCGGTGTAAACACCCATCCCTAATAATGCAGCAATATAAAAAATTTCCTGCCAAAGTGGTCTTTTATGCGGTTCTAAACTATGATGCTTACCTGAAACAATTACCATAACACCCGAGCCAGCAATAAAAATTGGTACCACTTTTTCAAAAACACTAGATGGAAAAGCTAACAATAAACGACATCCAATTAAAGAACCTACAATAGTAAATATAGAGTAAAAGGCCACTTGGTGCCAATGTCCCTTAAGCTCCTTTGTTGAAGAAATAGTCGAACCAATACTAGTCCAAATCAAGGCGGCATCATTTGTGACATTGGCATAAATCGGTGGAATACCAACTGCTAGTAATACCGGATATGAAGCAAGAGAAGCCATTGAAGCCACTGACGACAACAAACCGCTGGCTATGCCCCCTATTAATATAAAAATCAGTGAAAAAATAGATGCCATTCAAATTAACTCCCTTTTAAAAGTTAATTTCTATTATAATGCTCTTGAAAAATAATTTAAGCAGGTATTTAATTCTGACCAATTGTCTATTTAATAATGAAGTTTGATTTAACTAATTAGTCTCTAAATAATAATTACTGAAACATTATAGTTTTTGCACACAAAAAAAGAATTAACTTTAGTCGATAATTAAGCCAATTCTTCTCTAAAATAAATATTTTGTTTTAAATTCATCTCTCAGTTTCTTAAGTTACTTAATATCCTTTCTTACTTAACAAATATGAGTAACAAGTTGGAAGTAAAATAACTATAATAGTGACGGATATAACCGTCCAATACATTTCCCAATAAGAAGTTAGAAGCAGAACAATGCCGCTGATAAAAAAGATCCATCCGGCAAATCTGTGTGTTTTACGCCAATTTTCCGTATTATTCAAAGTCCATGGTAATTTAATGCCAACGACATGATTGGGACTAACTTTAGGCAGATAATTACCAAAAATAATAAAGAACAGTCCCAAAAAAGCACTAAGTATAAAGGAACCTTTTACTTTATGACCCAGTGCATAAGCATAAAGTGACAGATTTACGATATTAGTAATAACAGGAACAAGCCAAAGCGTAATATTAACTATCTTAAAATCAAGATTTTTGGTTTCTTTTTGATTGCGTAAGATCAAAAATACCATTACTTGAAGGATAATTCCCAAAAAAGGCAGACCAATAATGACCCACAATTTATTGCTAAAAGCATTTGGCATATCAGTCATTCCAAAGTGTGTGGCCATTTTTTGCGGCAAACGATTATATAAAAATGCTCCAGTCAAAATTGGAAATAAGATTAGCAGAAGCGAGATTAATTCTGTTTGACGAATACTATTCTTTTTCATCATGATCTCCTTTCAGATCAACAAGCCAACCCATAATTTCTTCTATAATAGAAGTATTTAGCGAATAATAAATAAAGTTTTTTTCGTGTTCCTCTTCAATTAAATCAGCCTTTTTCAGCATATTAAGATGGTATGAAATAGTAGCTTTAGTCATATTAAAATGATTAGCAATATCTCCTGCCGACATTGGTCCATTTTTTAAAAGCTGCAATATTTTGCGGCGCACTGGATCTGACAAGGCCTTAAAACTAGACTCAAAACTCACATTAGTTTCTTTTCCTTTCTATTTAGATAAATATCTAATTAGATATTTATCTAAATAGAATCACAATTTTCGTAAAACACAATAATTTTTAACATATTAATTACAATTTCTTGAACTATAGTAAAAATAATAAAACAACGTAGGTGGCTTTGTGAGAACTCAGAAAATTATGAGTAAAAACGTGTTCATTAATATTTGTCTTTAATTTGGGTTAGCTAATCGTTATAATGCAGAGGGTTAGTTAATGAAAGGAAAAGTACACTTGGCAAAATATGAAACTTTAATTTTTATTCTTGAAGGAAGCTTATTAAACGAAAAAGTTGCAGAACAAAATGCACTTAGGCAAACTTTGAAATTAACTGGCAGAGAATATGGTCCAGCTGAGCGCATACAATATAATTCATTACAAGAAAAGATTAAATTACTAGGATTTGATGAGCGCATTAAATTAACTTTGCAGGAATTCTTTATAAATGACTGGATTTCTGCGAAAGGCACTTTTTATAACCAGTTGCAAAAACAAGATCAGTTAAATAAAGATGTAGTGCCCTTTTTAGATGAGGTGAAAAACAAAGTTAACTTGGTTTTGCTGACAAAAGAGAAAAAAGATGTGGCTTCATCACGCATGCAAAATACAGAACTAATAAATTATTTTTCCGCAGTTTATTTTAAAGACGATTTTGCAAGTAAATTGCCAAATAAGAAGGTTTTGACAACAATATTGCAGCAGCAGAATCTGACGCCAGCCACTTGTCTTGTAATTGGGACAAACTTAGTCGATGAAATTCAGGGTGCCGAAAATGCTAACCTGGATTCTCTTTGGCTAGCGCCCAAGAAAGCAAAAATGCCAATTAGTCCACGTCCAACTTTACATTTAAATAAATTAACTGATTTATTATTTTACCTAGAATTAAGCTAGTTTATAATAAAGTAAAAGAATTGTGAGGTAAAACAAATGAAAAAAGTAGCTGTGATTTTTGCCGATGGTTGTGAAGAAGTTGAAGGTTTAAGCGTTATTGATGTATTACGGCGCTTAGGTATTCAAGCTGATATGGTTGGGCTTACTAGTACAACGGTAAATGGTGCACACAATATAAAACTTACTTGTGATAAAACTGTTACTGACAGTCTATTGGATTATGACGTAGTAGCTCTTCCAGGTGGTACAACCGGAGCAGAAAATTTACGTGATAATGAAAAACTGGCAGATCTAATGATAAAACGGCATAACGCTGGCAAGTGGGATGCCGCAATGTGTGCTGCCCCTATTGCTCTCGCCCATTATGGCGTTATAGCTGACGCTGATTATACATGTTATCCCGGGTTTGAAAAACAAACCGAAAAAGATGCACCAAGTGGTCACTTCAAGGAAAATATCACTGTAACTGATGATGAACATAAAGTCATTACTAGTCGCGGTCCGGCAACTGCTTGGGCGTTTGCATATGCAATTGCAGAAGCTCTGGGAATTGAAACTAAGGATCTAAAGGCGGGCATGTTATACAATTATCTAGCCGACAATATTCAAGATAGTTTGTAAATTTTTCTCTGACACAAAAAGGTGAAGTTTTAAACTTCACTTTTTTTATTACGATAGATTTTTAACTTATTCATAACTTTAGATAACATCAAAAGTAAAATAATTCCTGAACCACCTATCAAAAATGAGTTGCGTTAGCTTGTCCCGCAAAATTTGAGTTAAAAAATTGACTATAACAATTAAATAAGTAAATTTAACATTAGTCTTAGTCATTTCATTCTTTCGAATATTTATTAAGTGACCGTAATTAACATTAAGATAACAATTTTTTGTAGCAGGAAATTGGCATTAATTTATTTTTTTACTGCTAAACACCTATGAACTAGTACTTCTTATTTACAGAAATATTTTTTTAAGAGGTATTTTAAAAATATGATAAAATTAAATTACCCTTAAAAGGGGAAAACAAATAACGGGAGGTATTAAGCATGTGTACAACTATTGCAATTAAATCTGATAGTGGTGACGTATTTTGGGGACGGACTATGGACTTTACATTTGATCCCTTTAAACCTAGTGCGGATAGCAAAATGACTACTTTTCCTGCAAACTATGAATTAAAGGGTTTGCACCAAAGCTGGACGACCAAATATCCGTTTATGGGTATCAACGTCAATGATTCACTTTTTTTTAATGATGGTATAAATAGTGCAGGTATAGTTGGTGATGCACAATTCTTAGAAGAGGCTTCTTGGGATACAGTAGAAAGTCTTAAAAAGCGAGGATTAAAACCTATAATTGGCGAAGAAGTTGTTGCATATGTTTTAAGTAATTTTGGCAGTATCGCTGAAATAAAAGAAGCTTTTAAGCATCTTGGCCAAGAAAAAACCAATTATCCTGATTGGGAAAATGCAGACACTGGCATCCCTACTCCAATTCCAATGCATTACACTTTCTGTGATCCAAGTGGCAAAAGCGTTATTTTGGAGCCGGTTAATAATGGGGCCTTTAAAATATATGATGGTATTGGCGTTATGACCAACAGTCCAGAATATCCTTGGCACCTTGACAATTTGCGTAATTACTTACATTTAACCAATCACAATTTGGGTCATCACCAAATCAGTGATCAGCTAGACATTAAACAAATTGAAAGTGGTTCTGGATTATTAGGATTACCTGGTGACTATACTGCTCCATCACGTTTTGTTCGTGGAACATTTATTTCTAAATTTTTAGCACCATTCCATTCAGATCAGGGAATTCCTCAACTATATAATGTATTCAAATCGGTCATGATTCCACGGGGATTAGAGCATCTTCACGAAGGTGAGGACAAATGTGATTATTCAGGTTACTGGGCAGGATATGATGTTTCAAGCAGAAGTTTATATATTCAACCAGAGGATTGCCCAACAATGACAAAATTTGTTCTGGATCCTGCTACAACGACTAAAATTACCCAGCCTATTCAACATGACTTTAAAGTTTTGGAAACCAAAAGACAAAAAACTTTAGTTTAAAGTTAAACTTAAAAGATAGAAACAAAAACCGCATCAATATAGTGATTGACGCGGTTTTCTTATTTTTCAAGTTTCGGACGGTTCAGTTTTTCTTTCTTACTTAAGTCATTTACTTTTCTTATATTGCCAATCTCTTTTCTCGAGAAGAACTGAAAAGAAATATTTTTCCTAAAAATTTAGCTAAAATTGGTTTAGGTTGTAAACATAGTTATTACTAATATCAAAGCATTTCGGCATAGACACATTTCCGGTTAAATATATAAATTCAAAAACCAACGCTCAATTTCTTAAGTAGGTAGTTAAAAATATTCTTTATTAAAGCAAAGTCCTTTTATTCATGAATATATATTAGGTATAAAAAGTAAAATAAACTATTTACCAACTAATAGTGACGGATATTGTGTAAACGATAAATCACCTTTATAAGCAAACCAGTCTTTCATTTCATTTATTGATTTATTGGCAATTTCTTTGTTTTGACCGTGTAGCTTTTTAGCCTCATTTTTAGTTTGAATTAGTGATGGCTTTTTGCCTTCAAACTGTGAATCCATGACTTTTAACTCGGCTTTGATCAGTGGCTGTAAAGCTTTTCTCTTAGTATTTATGTTATAAAGATCGCCATTAAAGAAGGTAACCCAGCCTTGATTTTTGCCACTTTGATCAACTATGTGAGCGACCAATTCAACCTTTCCGGTACCAAATTCAGTAATCTTAAATTTTATATTTTTATCTGCCATTTTCTTAACCCAGCTTTTGCCAAACGGCTTAGAAGTATGACTAATGAAATCATTAACTTCGTGATAAACAGTAGCATTCCTAGCTAATTTAAATACGTAACCTTCTTTAGAAAACCGTTTAGCAGGCGTAACGGTCATACCTGGGTCGGTTGCAGGACTAACTGCTGCTGGCTTAGCAGTATCAGTACTTTCTGCTTTGGTCACGGTTAAAGTGGTTAATGTTGTAAAAGGAAAAAGGATGGCTGCAGAACATAAAACTGTTCTAAAATACTTGTGTTTCATTTTTTAACCTCAAAAATAAACTATAATAATAATTTGTAACAAAATTGTAACTTTATTACATTTATATGTCAATAATAATTAATTATTTAACTATAAAAGAAAAAAATTTTATCAGTAATGACAAAAAATAAGCCTTGAAATTTTGACGACTTTCAAGGCTTATTTTGAAATCAATTCTTTAGCAACTATTCTTTTCTGCTTCCATTTGAATGTTGTTAGTCAAATGTTTATTAACTTCCAGAACAAAAACAGGAATTAAACTGCCAACCAAAACGACCAGCCAGCCCTGAACGGGTAGCAAGGCCAAGTGCAAAAACTGTCGCAAACGAGGTAAGAGTGTCAGCGATAAAACCAGTATCATACTTAGTAGTAGTCCCCAATTAAGCATTTTATTGGTTTTAAAAGTTTGCAGTGTGATTGGTTGAGAATCCTTAATAGCGTAAATATCAATCATTGATCCCAGTGCTAATACTAAAAAGACCATGGTCATCCCGACTTGTGGGTTATTAGTTGAAAGAATAAATCTGCCATAAGCATACATGCTCAAAGTTAAAATCGTGAAAGTAATCGCGCGAATAATCATTCTTTGCATTAATCCACGGCCAAGAATGCTTTCATCATTACCTATTGGATTTTGATCCATTATGCTTGGTTCACCAGGTTCTTTGCTGATAAAGAATCCAGGTATTCCATCTGCAAGTACATTAATAATTAACAATTGTTCTGCTAAAAGTGGTGCACCCCAACCTATAATTGTACTAATAACCATTAGGAAAATTTGCGCGAAATTGACACCAATTAAGAATTCAACAGCCTTAATAATATTTTGATAAACAGTTCTGCCTTCTGCCACAGCTTTAATAATCGTGGCAAAATTATCATCCGTCAAAATCATGTCAGCAGCTTCTTTTGCCACTTCTGTACCCGTCTTGCCCATGGCAATTCCAACATCCGCTGCTTTAAGAGCTGGTGCATCATTAACACCATCACCTGTCATTGCGACTGTTTTACCAAGATCTTGCCATGCTTGAACTATTCTAATTTTGTCGCTGGGAGAAACGCGAGCAAAAACTCTTATATCTTGAATACAATCTTTCAATTCAGAATCTGTCATTTTTTGTAATTCTGACCCTGTAATTGCTTTTTGATCAGAATCTAAAATACCTATTTCTTCAGCTATTGCTTTGGCCGTTACAAGATGATCACCAGTAATCATTACAGTCTTGATGCCTGCCTGTTTTGCTTTAGTAACAGCTCTGGATACCTCAGGTCGAGGAGGATCAATTAATCCAATCATACCAGCAAGTTTTAAATTGGAATTATTTACAGCCCAATCAGTTGGATCCGCATTAGAAGCTATTACCTTATACCCAACTGCTAATACTCTTAACGCATTTTTAGCAAAATCATCATGAGCTTTTTGACCAGATTTAACTGGTTCTTTTTTATCTAAGTGCAGCCTGTCCCAAGCACCTTTAACGATTACTAATTGACGTCCATCAGTTAAGCGATGAACCGTCGTCATCATTTTTTTATTAGAATCAAAGGGATCTTCTGCTATACGAGGTGCTTCATTTTCCAGCTCTTGCCGCGAGCAGCCCTGTTGGTGTAACCAGTTTACAATCGCAACTTCGGTAGCATCGCCAACAACTTCTTCCGAGCCATCTTTTTCCATAATTTTGGCATTGTTAGCTAACCCTAGCATTTTCAATAAATTTTGTCCGCTTTTGGGTAAATCAGCCGCTTTCTTAATACCCGTTTCAGGTGTCCAATATTTAGTAATGGTCATTTTATTTTGAGTTAAAGTGCCAGTTTTGTCAGTAGCAATAACATCCACGTTACCTATAGTCTCCACAGCACCAATGTGTCTAATAATAGCATTGCGCTCAGCCATTTTTTTGACACCACGAGATAAACTGATTGTCACAATAATCGGTAAGGTTTCGGGAACAGCTGCAACTGCTAAAGAAAGACCAATCATCAAGCTGTCTGCTAAAGTCTTATTCTGCATTCCTAAACTCAATGTAAAAATTACAAGTCCACCCAAGCCGGCAAAAACAGTCATCCACTTGGATAATTTATCTAACTTGCCCTGTAAAGGTGTTTCTCTCTTTTCAGTTTTATTCAAAAGGTTAGCAATTTTACCAATCTCCGTTGCCATTCCAATAGCACTAACTTGAACAAGTGCTCTACCACTGACAACTGCAGTACCAGAAAAGACGCGTTCATCGTCAGTTAAATTGCTTTTGAGACGATAATTTTTTTTGGAAACGGGCAAACTTTCACCAGTTAAAATTGCTTCATCCACTGCTAAATTAGTCTCGTCTAAAATAACACCATCTGCTGGAACTTGATCACCAGTATTTAAATAGATCAAATCACCTGGCACTAATTCAGAAACAGCTATTGTAATATCTCGACCATCACGTCTACCTTTAGCTATGGGCAAACTCATTGCCTTCAAAGCTGCCAGCGATTTTTCGGCTGAAGCTTCCTGATACAAGCCAATTACCACATTAATAACTAAAATCAAGCTGATTACAATTGTTTTAGTCCACCCACCATTTTGGAATAAAGCCAAATATGTCGCTAATACTATCGCCAATAAAAGAACTAAGGACGAAATATCTTTTAAATGGTGCCATATCTTTTTATACAGTGGAATTGCTTTCTTTTCGAGCAACTCATTAGGACCAAATTTACTGCGCTTTCGTTCTACCTCAGCATCAGTTAAACCGGACTTGGGGGTTATTTTGAATAGTAGTTCTGATTTTTGGGACATGCTATCTCCTCCATTATTCGATTAAATTTATAATTAAGCTGTTTGAATAGAAAAGCCATATTTATCGTAATTGAGCCATTTATAAAAAGCTAAACTTGATTTATGTATTAAAGACAATAATTAGTTTATTTTAAAAAAACAGAAAGCCTCTGATATTTATCCGAAGTTTTCTGCTTACATGATTATTAAAAATTAGTTGTTAATTAACAACGTTTTTTAAAAAATTGTCTTTAGTTTAAAAATTTTATTTCTAAACTAAACATCCTCTTTCCCATAAAAGCTTATTATTAGTTTACAGGATATTACGTTTTTTAGCTATTTTTATGCTTGCAACTTTAATATTATATATTCAAAATAAATTTCTTATTTTTTCTTTTTTTGCTATTTGTTATTTAAAATTTACGCTTCTGCCAAATATAGTTTAAATATGTTTAGTACACATTTAAATTATATAAAAAGCCAAGAAATCTAGCTTAAAATAGCAGGATTCTCGGCTTTTTTGGTTCATATGTTTTAAACCTGTCTTACTCTGCTTCTGTTCTCACATCAGCTAAGGCTTCCAAACTATCTGCAATCTCACGCCAATTATTTTCGTAAGGTCCATACGCAGTATGAATCAAACTACCCACTGGTAGTGAGGGACACTCATTTTCTGCATTAGTTCCCCAATTTTGCCAGCCTGATTGTGGTCTCTGAACAATTTGGAAAGCATTTGACGCATGTTCAGTTTGCCAAACCATGGCCTGACCTGTTTGAGTATTAATTTCAGCACTCTTAGTTGCGGGTCCAGCAAAGACAGTCTGATCGCTAACTTCACTAACATTAACTGGATCAGCACTAAATAACCATGGACGATCATTCAACTCAGCCAATACAAATGCCTTCTGACGAACATCATGTAAATTACTCTCTATCTCATCTTGAGATAATGCATTTTCCCAAACAGAGAATAAGCGCCAATACAGATCCCAATGTGCATTGGCCATATTGCTTGTAAGTTGTTTTCTAAAATCTTCAAAACGATCACTCCGTTTTTGACCATCATGAACTAACTCTTGTACTTTATTTGCTAGTTGACCAGAATATGGATCTCCTTCTCGATACCATACACCGTCATACGTGGCAAAGCGATCAAATACTAATTGTCCAATTCCACTTTCAAATTCATCACCTACAGTGATTTTGTCGACAATTGATCGTTGATTAACTGTGGTTTGAAAATGATCTACATGGTAAACGCGCGAAAAGAAAGGAACATCGTAATAAAAAGACCAGTCCAAAGCAAAACGCTTTCCGTGTAATTCTGGTTTTAAACCGTCTGGTATTCTGCCTGATAAACGATACTCTTTCATAACAGGACCATCTTCAACTGGTTCGATATCTACAATTATATGTTCAGCCGGATTGATCAAACCATTATCAGGAGTGAAGAAGGGACCATAAAAGCCACCCATGGCATTATTTCCTGATGGCAACAAATCCCGTTTTTCATCCACGGCCATGAAATGTCGTAAGCCCCATTTAGATGAACCTTCACCTTGAGCAGTACCACGACAAAGTTCAAAATCAAACTTACCAGTATTTAAATGTACATAAGCATCTTTTTCTTTAGCTGTAGGTATCTTTTTGATACCTTTAACTTTGTCCTCCTCAATTTCGTGATCAAAAGATAATTCTTCTTCAGAGCCGGAGAAATTGACTATAGCAACAAAATTATGATCTGGATCATTATGTAACCTCTGTGCTACACAAGTCTTTCCAGAATTGTTTTTAACAACCCAATAATTCCCTGTTATATCATCAGGGGCCGAAAACTTAACTGGAACAGGAATTTTAATCTTTTCTTGTGGATTAGTAATCTTAATTTTTACCATTTTCTTACCTCTCAAACTTTAACAAAATTATAGTGCAGTGAAAAATGTGATTAATCCAAAAACAACTCCTGCAGCGTTACAAGCAGCTAAAGGAATATCACGATCTTTTTTAAACAAGGCATAAATTACCCATAAAAATGTATTAATTGCCGTTGCTAATGGTTGAATAGGACTACCCTTAACGCCATGTAAATTGTTAATAATTTGCGGTATATAAGACACATACATTATGATAGCCGTTATAGAAGCAATCCATCCAAGAACTGTCATAGCTTTTTCTAATTTCATAATTTCATCTCCTATTAATCATCTTAGCATCATGTAATCGCTCTCTCCAGTATACATGTACATAGAGGAGACATATTTTTATATTTAATTATTAAAAAAAGAACAATCCGCCCGTTTTGTAAATCTTTGTGTAACTTATATCATTTCCTATATGAAATATATAGATATAAAAATAGCCCTGAAAACTATTTGGCGTTTAGGACTCAATTTGCTTATAACAGACAATGGGTATAAATTTTATTTAATAGTAATATTTCCTTCTGTTGAATCTGCCAGAAGAAAATTTTTCTTGGAATTATTTTTGATAAAGTTTTCATAAGGCTTTGAACCTTTGTACTTAATTGCTTTACCATCTGCAGTCAATTGATAACTCAGGTTAGGGGCATTTTTAATTGCTAAATTGCTCCTTTGTAAAGTAAAAGAATTTCTATTGATTAACTGCGAATTGGAAATTGTAATATTAGTGTTAGAAGTATCTAGAGTCATTGATGTACAACAATTTAAAAGTTCGCACCAGCCTCCTTTCATTTTGACACCTGATTCTCCCAGATCAGAGTTATTAACTGTCAATCTTTTACCTGCTCCAGTTGATAAACTTGTACTTTTGGCATGAATATTATCAATATTTAGATAACCGTCGGCACAACTTATAAAATATGCCTTAACTCTCAGGTCTTTTAGCCTGATATTTCCGTGATCACTGTTGCTATCAAATTCAGTATAGTGAACATTTTGAGGAACCGTTACGTCAATTTTGGAGCCAATTTTACCCCAATTTATTGCAAGAGGTTTGGGCTCGTAAATACCAAACGGTTATTGGCTATTTTGACTTGTACAGTGTCTGGATTAACACCTGTAACTCTAACTTGGTAATTTTTACCTGAATGCAGATAAATATCAGAGGAGTCAGTTTGAACAAAAACTTTATTAAATTTGCGGTTTGAAATATATGTACGTGTGAGCTAAGTATTATCAATAGCTTTCAGAGTAAAGTAGTTACGATTAGCGATTATTGGTTTAACACCATTATTGGACCAACCGACAAGCATCATAACCAGACCAGCAATTAAAGCCAATCCACATATGCGATAAAAGTTTTTCATAATTAATCCTCCTTTACCAGTTAAGCATTTGTTTTATAGTAACGATGCTTCAAAATTCTCCTGCCAATATGTTGAAAAAAAGCAGTACATTCTGCAGTTAAGAAACGGATAAACTTCATAATTATTGGTAACAGCATTAAGCTGATACATGTTAAAACTAAGCCTCCTCCAATATAGAAAAAGCCAGAAGCCTAATAACTACCAAAAAGAAGTCCAAACGATCTAACAAAAATAAAAATACCAGAAACAAATAGAGACGTAATAACGATAGCCAAAGCTATAAATATGGCCGTCAAGGCAAGCAATGCTGCTACCATAACTACCACTGCCGCAATAGCTAAAGGGATGCCGACAGGTGCTGCTAGAACTCCTAATAAAATGACCCAAATAGTCTTTAAATTAGACTTTGAAGAGGCTTCGTGCAACTCTTCTTCTTTTTCGGGTATTGAAACAGAATAGTCGGCCATGATTTTTCGAGCTAACTGTTTGGGTGTCCCTAACTCCGTAATCATGTCAGCTTCACTGTGGAAATTGCCATCAAGTAATAATTCCTGGTAAAATTGCACAACATCTTGAATATCTGAATCAGACAGATTAGTAAGATTATCTTTTAATCGCAAAATGTAATTATCAATTATTTTATTCATTTGCGTCCTCCAAAACTTGGTTTATTTTAGTGCTAAAATTTTGCCATTCTTCCTTTATTAATCTTAATTCTGTTTTGCCTGAAGAAGTAATTTGATAATAATTCTTAGTTCTCCCTTGAAAAGACTTAGAATAAGTTGATAAAAATTTGTCGTTCTTCAATCTTCTTAGAACAGGATAAGTAACAGACTCGGAAACACCAAAGGTTGCTTTAGCTTGCTCAGTTATAACACGGCTATAGATATTATTTTTTTTGATAAAAGACAAAATGATGCCATCTAGTAGACGGTTGGGAATTACTATTGCCATAATTATTTCTTTCAGTATTATATTTTATATAATATTGTAGAGCTTAATTGAGATGCTTTCAAGCCATTATTCCAATTTTCTATTTAAATTATATTTATTCGGATGTCATACTCTTATTTAACCTTTTTGACCTCGTTAAAAAGGTTTTTAAGAATAAATTTTTATTGTATTATTAATAAAATTGAAGTTCATTAAGAAAGAAGATGAGCAATCTATGCTAATAAAACCCAAGCAATTACACGTAGGTGAAAAAGTAGCAATCGTTAGTTTATCAGCTGGTACTCTAGGTGAAAGTTTTGCTTCCCATGAACTAAAACAAGGAATTAAGCACATGAAACAACTTGGCATAAATCCTGTATTTATGCCACATGCCGTTTCAGGTAGTACTTTTGTTAAAAGTCATCCAGCTGAACGTGCCGCCGATTTAAAAGCAGCATTTCTAGATCCAGAAATTAAAGGTATTTTTGCTGCTATTGGCGGAGATGACACTTACAGAACTTTGCCCTATTTAATGGCAGATCAGGAATTTAAAAAAACTGTCTGTGATCATCCCAAGTTATTTAGTGGCTTCTCTGATACTACGAATAATCATCTAATGTTTTACAAAATGGGCTTGCAAACATTCTATGGACCGAGTTTTTTAACTGATTTTGCAGAACTGGCTAATGAACTTTTACCTTATACAAAAAAGACTTTAATACATTACTTTAAAAATCCACCGGTTACTCTCATTCCTGCAAGTGAAAACTGGTATGAAGAAAGAACTGATTTCTCAATTAAACAAATTGGTAAAGAAAGAATAAGCCACAAAGACACTGGTTATGAAGTTTTACGTGGCCATGGAAAAGTTCGAGGTAGACTATGGGGTGGCTGCATCGATAGCCTTTATGATGACTTAATAACAAATCGATATCCAGACGAACCATCTGTTATTAACCAGTATCAGCTTATACTCACACCGGAAGGAGCCAAAGATAAAATACTTTTTATAGAAACATGTGAAGAAAAACCAGCTCCTGAACTTTATCGTCAAGAATTAGCTAAATTAGAAGAAGTTGGTATTTTAGGAAATGTTCGCGCAATTTTAGTAGGCAAACCTCAAGATAAAAAGTATTTTGCAGAATATAAACAAATCTTGTTGGAAGAAACTGCTAAGTTCAATACACCAATTTTATATAATGTAAATATTGGCCACGCTTATCCAAGGACCGCTCTACCTTATGGCGCACTCACACAAATTAACTTTGAAAAACCAGAGATAAAAATTATGGAATCCTGGTTTGCCTAGTCTGAAAAATTTTTAAAAAATATTTGCCTTTTTTTAATCATGGTGTATTATATATGTATTACAGTAATACAAGAAAGAAGGAGAATCTATGAGTTTACTTGAAACCCGTGAGGTAACTCGCACCTATGGCAAGGGAGCAACCAAATTTGAAGCCTTACGAGGAATTAATTTACAGATTGACAAAGGTGATTCTGTTGCTATCATTGGCAAAAGTGGTTCAGGCAAGTCTACTTTAATGCACATCTTGGCACTCCTCGACCACCCTACTACTGGTAGCGTATGGCTAAATAATGAGCCCACAAGTAAAATTAAAAACAAAACATTAAATAAATTGCGCAATCAGACCTTTGGCTTTGTTTTTCAACAATTTTTCTTAAATGCTCAAGATAGCGTGTTAGAAAATGTAATGCTTCCTTTAAAAATAGGTGGAATTACAGGAAAAGAACGCAGATCAAAGGCATTGGCAGCCATCAAAGCAGTTGGTTTAGAAAGTAAAGTTAAAAATAAAGCAAGTGACTTGTCAGGGGGTCAAAAGCAGCGTGTTTGTATTGCACGGGCCTTAGTGAACAACCCAGAAATTATTTTTGCAGATGAGCCGACAGGAAACTTGGATTCAGCTACTAGCGAAAATATTGAAAATATTTTATTTAAACTACATCAAGAAAAAAATATTACCTTAATAATTGTTACTCACGATCCTGATTTAGCAAAAAAGTGTGCGCGTCAAGTTCAGATTAAAGATGGTCAAATAGTGGGAGGAACACAGCAATGAGATTCCATGATATTCTAAATTCTGCGGCTACAAACTTATGGCACAATAAAGGGAGAACATTCCTAACCATTATAGCCGTTTTCATTGGCTCCTTAACTATTGCCTTTACTATGGGTATTAATAATGGTGTTAATGATTATTTGAAAAAGCAGGTCGGTAATGTAGGTAAAACTGAGCAAATGGGCATATCACTTGGGAGCTCAAGTCAAGATGCTAATGAGCCTCAAAAATATAGTACCAAGAAGAGTAGTCAAAGTGCCGACGGTATGATGGACAAAAGAGACATTAAAAAAATCAAATCAGTTAAAGGCTTGAAAGATTTTAAAGCGTTAAAAGACTGTGATGTTGACTATGTTCAAGGCCCTAATAAAACTAAATATCTTATAACTGCGCAAATAACCCAAGGGATCAACTACGACTTAAAAGTTGGTCACCAAGTTGCTACTAGTGGAAAAAAATCACAGATTCTAATCACTAAACCAATGGTTAAATCCTACGGCTTCAAAAATGCTCAAGATGCTCTCGGTAAAAAAGTAACTTTAGTCACAAAATCACCCGTCACTAAGAAAAGAGCAAAAATATCTGCTACGGTTGTTGGAATAAGAAATGACAGTATAGTATCAAAAGGTTTTGCCATTTACAGTAATGGCTTAGGACAAAAAATAGTTTCAGCCAACCAAAAAGGACTTCCGCAAGCATTAAAAGATAAGTATACCAGTGTTATGGCTACCCCTATTAACAAGAGTGCTAGCAGTATTAAAAAAATTGAAGATAATCTAGCTAAAAAAGGATATTCGGGTATGACCCTTAAGGAAGCAGTCAATGAGCTTTTCCTAACATTCAACGCAGTCACTGGGGTTTTAATTGTTTTTGGAGCTATCGCCTTGGTAGCTGCCAGCTTTGGAGTAGTCAATACTCTGTACATGTCAGTGAGAGATCGTACAAAAGAAATTGGTCTTATGAAGGCATTAGGACTCAGCAAGGGTAAAGTATTTTCCATTTTCAGCTGTGAAGCAATCTTAATTGGTTTGCTTGGCTCTTCATTGGGATTACTACTAGCAATGGGTTTAGGCAATGCCTTAAACAATTTTGCTGCTAAATCATTCTTAAAAGGTCTAGATGGCTTTACTTTAATTCAATTCAACTGGTCTAGCAGCTTACTAATTATTGGTATCATTTGCTTAATTACCTTTTTAGCGGGAACATTACCTGCCAAACGAGCAGCAAAACTAGATCCAATCGCAGCTTTAAGATATGAATAAAAACCAAATAGTAAAAACGTCAGACTATATCTGACGTTTTTCATTCTTCTTTTATTCAAGCAACTTAACTTTTTCACTTAATCAGCATCTATAATGCTATTAATTTTAGGTGCTACTAGTTTTTCCATCACTTTCATATTCACCGGCTTATAAGCACTATCGATACACTCTTCCCAATACTCTAAGTGTTTTTGATCAATATAGCTTTCCGAATCTTCAACAGCACTGCCTCCTTCTCCTTGGATAGAATACCAATAAAAGTATGTGTAACCATCCGAACTTTCCTCTTTAAATACAGTCTCAATATACATTCTTTCTCCAGCCATTGTTGCCACAGTATCTTGATGATGTTTATTTAAAAAATCCATCCATTCCTGTGCTCTTAATTCTTTACCTTTTTTAATACGAAAACGTGTTAATTCAATTTTTGTCATAATCCTACCTTTGATAATTATTATAATAAATAATGCAATACACTAAGAATAAGTAAATAGCGCTTACTAAATCGTGAAGCGTTACGAACCTTCTTAAGATCTGGTTTAACTAAATTTTAAAAGACTTTAATATCAGGTGTCTTCTCGCTTTCTGAAAGTGCTGTTTCAATAAGTTTCAACTAATTTTATCTGAATGGTATGAATTTCACTTTTAAAAATATATGAATTGAGCTGATAAATACTAAAAGTTTACAGCATTTAATAACTTACTTTGGTTAAATTTTTGTAGAGTGCTCCGAGTTAATTATTTCAATAGAACATAAATTAGAAAGGCACTTTTATACTTAGCTGGCGTCTTTCTGATATTTAAAAATTAAGAACAAAAAGCATATTTTCAACAATTATAGATTTACGCTTACTTATTTTGTTTTCTTTCCCCTACGTTCTATTAAATCTGCAATTAAGGCGGGAATAATTGCAATAAAAGCAGTCCCTTTTTCTCCCCAAATTAGTATCCCGACTGCGAGTACAATTGAAACTATTGCTAAAGCAACGGCTATTTGATGATATAATTTTTTAGTCATAATAGTTCAAACTCCTAACTACTTAAATGTGTTGGAATATACTTTTGTTGAAATTATCAGTGAAACGATTGATATTACGGCAATTAAGATACAGCTTGTGATTACTAGCAGGAAAGAATTAATATTACCAATCCAAGCGATGAATGATAGACCCCAAGTCGTTTTCTGCAAAATATAAACCCCTCCCATAATAAGGACTAAAACCAGTATATTCACAATTGTGCTTCCAAACGTACCTGAAACATAAACTGCTGGGAGTAAGAGTACTACATACATGATACCAATCAATAAGCCAACTATCGATATCAATATATGAATTTGAAGGCTAAATTGTTGGAAAATTAGAGCAGTAGCAATGCTTAAAATTAAAGTTATAAAGCTAATAGATACAATTAAAGAAATACAAAAAATATATCTAGCCAAAACTATATTTCTTTTGGGAATAGGAAAAACACCTACGAATCTGTTCCATCCACTTTCTTGGTCAGCAACCAATAGACCAGTTGGCATTGATGCTAAACTAATCGGTCCCATTATTGAGAGAAAAATCGTTCCAGACTCCCTACCAAAAATTGTCACCAAAACTAGTACTAATATGATTAGCAATCTACTTTTCACACTTAGCTTATTTAGTATAAGTTGAAAATCCTTATAAAGAAGTCCTCTCATCTATCTTTACTCCTTTTACTAAAAATAGGAATATTTCCTCTAATGAAGCATAATCTATATAATCAACACTTTCTTGTGATACTTCAACTAGATATTGAATCATGTTATCTTGGTATAGTTTATATTTGATGTTCTTCAATGGAAGGTCTGTTATCTCTGTTTTAATTGCATAATGATTAAGCAACTCACCTTGACTACCCTTTAATAAAATATTGCCATTTTCCATAAAAATAAAATAGTTAGCAACTTGTTCTAAATCACTTAAGATATGTGAAGACAATAATACCGTCATTTGATTATTATTTACATATTCTTTTAACATAGATAAGATTTCTCTCCTTACAATGGAGTCAAGCCCACTAGTTGCTTCATCAGCAATTAAGAGTCTAGGATGATGAGAAAGAGTGGCAGCAAAACTTAATTTAACAAGCATCCCTCTTGAAAAATTACTAATAGGCTTATTGGTAGGTAAATCAAACTCATCAACTAAATTGTGATAGAGTTTTTTATCCCACCTGGGATAAATTTTTTCTAGCATTTTTTCAATTTGTTGAACAGAAAATGAGTTTGGAAAATAATTTTGCTCCAAAATTACACCTAAGTTAAGTTTTATCTGGTATTCATCTTTAGCATAATCCAAACCAAAAATTTTTACATTGCCTATTTCACTTTTTATTTGATTTAATAGTAAATTCAAAAAAGTTGACTTACCTGACCCATTTTTACCAATTAAACCAACAATACTACCTTCATTTATTTTTAAATTATTAATTTGTAGCTGAAAATTTTCATATCGCTTACTTAAATTTAGCACATCTATTACTGGTTTTGTGTCCATTTTTATACCTCACTATGATTGCAACATCATTTATTTAGCCGTTAAACTGTTTCTAGTTAGGATTATCCAAGCCGATAGTATATTGATTTTTTAAAATAATGGTGTAAGTTTGATTGGTGCGTAAAGTGGGTGTAAATATTGCTAGAGATTATAAAAAAACACCCCATGATATAAACCATGAAGTGCTTTGAAACTTTGATATAATCGTACTGATTAACGTTTACTAAATTGTGAAGCTTTACGAGCTTTCTTAAGACCAGGTTTCTTACGTTCAACCATTCTTGGATCACGAGTCAAGAATCCTGCTTTCTTTAAAGGACCACGAAAATCAGGGTCAACTTCTAAAAGAGCACGTGCAATTCCTAGACGAATAGCTCCAGCTTGCCCAGAGAAACCACCACCATTTACGTTAACCTTAACGTCGTATTGATTTTCAGTTTCAGTCAAAGTCAATGGTTGTTTCAAATCCTTAACTAAGTTAGGAAACGGAATGTATTGATCAATATCTTTGTTATTAGCGGTAATCTTGCCGCTACCTGGTACTAAACGAACACGCGCAACAGAATTCTTGCGCCGACCGGTACCTGCATATGCAACTTGTTGTGCCATTATTTAACCTCCTAGATTAATTTGTTAATGTCTAATTCTTCAGGCTTTTGTGCTTCGTGCTTGTGATCAGCACCAGCATAAACATGCATCTTCATAAATTCTTGGTGACCAAGAGTATTTTTAGGAAGCATACCCTTAACTGACAATTCAACTAATCTAACTGGATTATTAGCCAGCAAGTCTCCAGCTGGAGTGGCTTTTATACCACCACGGTAATCAGAGTGATGGTAATAAATCTTGTCAGTAGCTTTTTTACCCGTTAACTTTAGTTTAGCAGCATTAATAACAATGACGTTATCACCAGTGTCAACGTTTGGTGTATATTGAGGCTTATTCTTACCTCTTAAAATAGTTGCTACTGCAGTTGACAGACGACCTAAAGATACATCTGTTGCGTCAATAACATACCACTTACGTTCAATTTCATTAGGTTTCGCTAATTGTGTAGTACGCAATTTAATTTCCTCCGTTTATACGTTGTTTGAAAACAATAAGATTCCGGGGCCTATCGTGGACAAACATACTTAAATATAATAAGTCTTTTTAATTAAAAAGTCAATATTAATCCCTATCAAGCCTGTACTTTTCCGGTATATTTTCATAAAAAACATGGTACAAAAATAGTCCACTTGCTGGAGCAGTTTCTCTCACCTGTTCTCGATCCTTAGCAGATATTACCCGGGGAATATCATTTACAGGACGTTTCCCTCTGCCAATCTCTAATAACATAGCCACTAAAATACGGACCATATTATACAGGAACCCTGAACAAATAAAATCAAAGATAATTTCATTATTTCTTTGATCTTTTTGTATATTTACGTAATACATCGTACGCACTTTGTTTTTTATTTGGCCACCACTAGCAGCAAAGCTAGTGAAATCATGGGTGCCCAGCAAATCAGTAGCTGCTTTTTTCATTTTTTCTATATTAACTGGATAAGGATAGTGTCCTGTATAGAAACGTTTAAAGGGGTCAACAAACCTATCCAAACTAACACAGTACCGATACCACTTACCTTTTGCACTATATCGAACATGAAATTTTTCATCAACTACTGCGCATTTTTTAAATATAATATCTAGTGGCATCATTGAATTCAATGCACAAATCATTCTTTCAGGTGGAATTTGTTTACCTGGATAATCAAAATGAATTACTTGACCTAGTGCATGAACACCAGCATCTGTACGGCCTGAACCTTCGACAATCACGGTTTTGCCTTTTGTCATTTTATATAATGCTGTTTCAATTGTACCTTGCACAGTTCTTTGGTGTGGCTGATACTGAAATCCGTGAAATAGATGGCCGTCATAAGCGACTGTCATTTTATATCTTGTTGTCATCAATGTGTCCTAAATACTAATAGAAGTCCTAATAATAAAACAAAATAAAACAAATTTATAAAGTCTACATTAGACCATTTTAATACTCTAAATTTTGTTCTTCCCTTATCACCGCGATATCCGCGAGACTCCATCGCAGTTGATAAATCAATTGCTGTTTCCAAAGAATTAATAAACAGTGGCACTAATAGTGGTGTGATTGCCTTTGCTCTAGTAACTAATCCGCCGTTATTAAAATCTGCACCACGTGAGCGCTGAGCATTCATTATTTTAAAAGTTTCATCAAATAGAGTGGGCACAAAGCGGAGTGCTATTGACATTACAAGTGCTATCTTATCTACTGGAATACGAATCAATTTAAGCGGCTTTAATAGCCATTCGATCGCATCAGCAATTTCAAGTGGCTTAGTTGTAACCGTCATTACTGTGGAGATTAAAATAATTACAGTAAAACGAATAAATATAAAAATTGCATTAGTAATGCCGTAACTTGATAAGGCAAAGATTGTCCAGCGCCAGTATACAGTTCCCCCAACAGTAAAAAATAGTTGTAAAAAAGAAGTGAACAAAATCAGCCAAATTAATGGCTTTACTCCATCCCAAAAGATTTTAGGCTTTAGCTTTGTAGCAGCAACTGCAGCTAAACTAAAGATAGTTACTATAAGATATGAAATTGGATTATTAGCCAAAAAGACAAATAAAATAAAGAGAATAGTTGCGAGTAATTTCCCTCGAGGGTCCATTCTATAGACTATCGAATCACCAGCTACATAACGACCAATTAAGATTTTACTCACGCAATCACCCCTTCAAATTATCTTCTATTTCTTTTACTAAACTATTTATATTTAATGGCATTTTTGTAAATTTATAATTAGTTAATTTAGCTGCAAACAAAGAAGCTTTAGGTTCTTCAAGGTGATGCTCTTGCAACCACTTACGATTTTTAAAAATTTCTGTAGGTGTGTCTTGCTTAATAAGTTTACCTTGTTCCATAACTAAAACATTGTCAGCATATTTAGCCACATCATCCATATTATGGGTAACTAAAATTACCGTATGCCCGTCTTTTTGGTAATCAGAAAAAAGTGCCATCATTTGTTTACGCGCTTCTGGATCAAGACCAGCTGCTGGCTCATCCAAACAAAGAATATCTGGTTCATATGCCATTACTCCCGCTATTGCCACTCTTCTCATTTGTCCACCAGAAAGCTCAAATGGTGATCTTTTGCCAATTTCTTCAGATAAGCCAACTTTTTTCAACCAATATCTTGCACTTTCATGAGCTTTCTCATTGTCATAACCAAAATTTTTAGGACCAAAGGCAATGTCATCTAAAACTGTATTTTCAAACAATTGCGTTTCAGGAAACTGAAAAACCAAACTTACATGTCTTCTTAAATCTTTTAAATTTTTATTTGTAGTTTCTGGTGTTATAGTTGTGCTAGCTATTTCTATTTTTCCTGTTGCAGGTTTAATAAGAGCATTAAAATGCTGCATAAGAGTCGATTTTCCACTCCCAGTATGTCCAATTATTGCATTAAAAGAACCATCTTTTAACTCAAATGAAACATTATCTAAACCCTTTTTTGCCATTGGAGTTTCGGGAGAATAAATGTAGCTTACATTTTTGAATTTAATTGACATAGATAATTAATCAACTCTTTTTCTGAATCTAAGTTATCAGGTAATTTTATTGCATCTTGCTGCAATTTTTCTTTAATTTGCTCAAAGAAGGGCACATCTAACCCTATACTTTTAAGAAGACTAACCTGACTAAAAACTGTTTTAGTACTTCCTTGTGTAATTAATTTGCCATCATTCATTACTAAAACTTGATCAGCCATATTAGCTTCATCAATATCATGAGTAATAGAAATTACAGTCAAGTCATACTTATCTTTCATATCTTGAACAATTGATAATATTTGATTTCTTCCTTCAGGATCGAGCATTGAAGTAGCTTCGTCTAACACAATTATTTTGGGTTTAATAGCTAATATACCAGCAATAGCCACTCTTTGCTTTTGACCACCGGATAAATTTGCAGGCTCAGAGTTGGCATATTCACTCATTCCAACGGCTTTAATTGCTTCCGGAACTATTTTAACCATTTCTGAATGAGGAATGCCACGATTTTCTAAACCAAATGCAACATCATCAGCCACTGTTGCTCCAACAAATTGATTATCAGGATTTTGAAAGACAATACCTACTCTATTACGAACTTCCCAAACTGTATCGTCCGTTAGTTTTATTCCATCTACTTCGATTAAAGGGTCTCCGCTTTCATCAGGTACCAACAAGCCATTAATTAGGCGGATAATTGTTGATTTACCACTACCATTATGACCAATAATTGAAGTCCATGAACCCCGTCTCACATTGAAACTAATATTGTCTATAGCGGGAGTGTCTGACTCTGGATACGAAAAACTTACATTTTTTATTTTAATAATATTATCATTTGCCATACTCTTACCGTCCTAAAAGTCTGATTCAATTGTACCAAAAATATGGACAATTCTGAATACTGAATGGCACCTTTGCACACCAAAATTATCAACTACTAAATCAACCATGTTTATTTAATTCAGAGTCAAGTTTAAATATTTTTAAGACATTATCTTATGGTTTTAATACTAAAGCAAAATGAAAAAAGCAAAAAAAATCACCCATGAGGAGGGATAATATAATTATCTAAGCTAGACTAAACTTTCGTCATCATCTTAACGCTTATTCTCACTCTCACGGATAATTCTTAATAGCTATTAAGTTTGGATTATTTGAATTAAACTAATTCTAAAATAACCATTGGAGCTGCATCACCCTTACGAGCTGTAGCAAGCTTCATAATTCTGGTGTATCCACCATTTCTATCTTTGTAACGCGGTGCAATATCGCTAAAAAGCTTTTGCAAAGCTGATTTAACAACGACTGCATCTTTTTCCTCATGAATATCTGCAACCTCATCACGAACAAAGGCAGCTGCTCTTCTTCTTGCAGCCAAATCTCCACGTTTGCCTAAAGTAATCATCTTTTCAGCGGTTTTGCGAACTTCTTTAGCACGAGCTTCAGTAGTAGTAATGCGTTCCTTCATGATTAATTGAGTAGTCATTTCTCTCAGCATTGCTTTTCTATGTGCACTGTCGCGACCCAATTTACGGTATGCCATCAGTTTACCTCCTTTATTTTTTAAATTAATCTTCTTGACGCAATGATAGTCCCAAGTCAGCTAATTTATTTTTAACTTCTTCCAACGATTTACGTCCTAAGTTACGTACACGCATCATATCTGCTTCTGTTTTGTCAGTTAGTTCTTGCAGTGTATTAATACCGGCACGTTTAAGACAATTGTATGAACGAACAGAAAGATCAAGCTCTTCAATTGTCATTTCAAGCTTCTTTTCAGCTGTATCGTCCTCTTTTTCAACCATTACATCATTGAATTTAGTATTTGCATCAGCAGTTTCAAACACTTTAAAGTGTGCAACTAATATTTTTGCTGCGAAACTGAGGGCATCGTTAGGCTTGATTGAACCATCTGTCCAAATCTCTAAAGTGAGCTTGTCAAAATCGTCTCTTTTACCAACACGAGTTGATTCAACTTGGTAATTGACCTTCTTTATTGGAGAAAATAAAGAATCAACAGGAATAACCCCAATTGGCATATCCTCGCTCTTGTTGTCACTTGCTGCAACATAGCCGCGACCATTTTTAACAGCAATTTGCATATGCAAGTGGCCACCATCAGCAATAGTACAAATATATTGATCAGGATTTAGGATTTGAATATCTGCGTCAGCTTTAAGATCATCGGCGGTTACAGTAGCCGGACCCTCTACGTCAATTTCAATAATTTTTTGTTCATCTGAAAAAGACTTTAATTCAAGTTTCTTAAGGTTCAGGATTATCTTAGCGACATCTTCTCTTACGCCTGGAACGGTTGAGAATTCGTGTAAGACATCATCTATTTGAACGTAAACAAGTCCTGTACCTGGGATAGATGTCAGTAAAACTCTACGTAATGAGTTACCTAAAGTAGTACCAAAGCCTCGTTCAAGTGGTTCAATAACAAATTTACCATAAGACTTCTCTTGGTCTACTACGGTAATATTTGGTTTTTCAAATTCAATCATTACTAGGCCCCTTTCAAAACGCAATGTCCTTCATTAAGAACAAAATTAAACACGACGACGTTTTGGTGGTCTAGAACCATTATGAGGAACTGGTGTAACATCGCGAATAGCGGTGATTTCAAGTCCAGTCGCTTGTAGTGATCTAATAGCAGATTCACGACCAGCACCAGGACCTTTAACAGAAACTTCTACATGTTTCATGCCTTGATCCATTGCGCTCTTAGCTGCTGCTTCGGCTGCCATTTGTGCAGCAAATGGTGTAGACTTACGACTACCTTTAAAGCCTAATGCACCAGCTGAAGACCAAGCAATTGCATTGCCTTGAACGTCAGTAATCATGACTAAAGTATTGTTAAACGTAGAATGAATATGAGCAACGCCTTTTTCAACGTGCTTCTTCACACGGCGTTTACGTGCTGTTTTAGGCATCAATAAACCTCCTTAAAAATTTTTATTTATTTTTCTTGCTACCCTTGCGTGTACGGGCATTATTCTTGGTATTTTGACCGCGAACCGGAAGTCCTCTACGGTGACGAATACCACGGTAAGAACCAATATCAATTAACCGCTTGATGTTCATGCTTACTTCTCTACGTAAGTCACCTTCAACACGGTATTTATCAACTTCTGCACGAAGCTTCTCTTGGTCATCTGGAGTCAAATCTTTTGAACGTATGTCTTCAGAAACACCAGCATCCGCACAAATCTTTTGTGCTGTTGGTTCACCAATTCCATAAATATATGTTAATGCAACAACTATTCTTTTATCTCTTGGTAAGTCAACACCAGCAATACGTGCCATAAATTGCACCTCCTATTATCTTAACCTTGACGTTGCTTGTGCTTTGGATTTGCAGAGCAAATAACCATTACACGACCATTTCTTTTAATTATCTTACAATGTTCACACATTGGTTTAACAGATGGTCTAACCTTCATGTTTCCCTCCGTTATTACTTTATAAATCGATAAGTTATTCTACCTTTAGTTAAATCATAAGGAGAAAGTTCAACAGTAACACGGTCTCCAGGCAAAATTCGAATATAATGCATCCTAATCTTACCGGAAACATGTGCTAAAATCACAGCTCCATTTTCCAATTCAACTTTAAACATAGCATTAGGCAGGGTATCAACAACCTTACCCTTCACTTCTATGACATCATCTTTTGCCAAAGCCGTTCCTCCGCATTTAAACAGTCATACTTTGAAATTATAACACGGAAAAGTAAATATACAAATTATTGCTTTTTACTTAAAACCGCATCAACGTTCTTAAAAACTTCTTCAGGCGTCTGTTCACCATTTACAACAGCTAACAAACCTTTTTTCTCGTAAAAGTCTTTCAGCGGTGTGTTCATCTTTTCGTTTACTTCTAAACGATTTTTTACTACTTCAGGTTTGTCATCTTCACGTTGGTAAAATTCATGCCCACCACAACGATCACAAATATCCTTAACTTTAGGCATCTTTGTAATTTTATTATATGTTGCACCACAGTTTTTACACATAAAACGTGCTGATAAACGTTTTATCAAAGTTTCTTCTTTAACTTCGAGTGAAATTACATTTGTTAATTGCTTATTCATGCGCTTAGCAATATCTTCGAAAAGTTCCGCTTGAACAATTGTCCGAGGAAAACCATCTAAAATATACCCTTCATTAATATCGGGCTGGCCTAAACGTTCTTCAACTAACTTGGCAGTAACTTCATCTGGTACCAAATTACCTTTATCAATGTAACTTTTGGCTTCAAGACCAACTTTAGTCTCATTAGCCATTGCTTCTCTAAACATATCCCCAGTTGAAATATGAGTTAGATGGTATTTGTCGACAATTTGTTCTGATACCGTACCTTTGCCAGCACCAGGCAAACCTAAAAGAAATATATTAATCATTTATCCGTTCCTATCTGATGAATCCAACGTATTCTCTCTTCATTAACAATCCGTTAATTTGACGAGATAGTTCCAAGACGACACCAATAACGATTAAAAGACTGGTACCGCCTAATCCAATTGAACTTGGTAAATCCCAAAAATTAGTAGCAAGTTGTGGCAGTAATGCTACAAGTCCTAAAAATACAGAACCTACAGTTGATAATCTAATTAAGACCTTTGATACGTAATCTTGTGTATCTTTGCCGGGCCAAACACTCGGAATGTACGCACCTTGTTTTTGCAAATTCTTAGCCAGCTTCTCAGGATTAACCTGAACAAAAGCATAGAAGAACGTAAACAAGATGATTAAAACTGTATAGATTATGACTCCCGGTGTAGTTTGCATACTAAATATGTTGGTCATTATTTTATACCATTGTTGGTCACCCTGAGATTTCTGAAAGGCCATCAAAATTGTTGCCGGTGTAATAATAAATGAACTAGCAAAAATGACTGGAATAACGCCAGAAACGTTAACCTTTAATGGCAAAAAACTTTCAGAGCCACTAATAGTTGCCCGTCTTGTGTATTGTATTGGAATCCGGCGATCTGCCTGTTCTACCCATGTAACTAATTGGGTTACGATAAGTATTGCAATGATAATCGCGATGAAGAACAAAATCCCTTGCCAACGATCACTAGCATTATTATTGATAACTCCATCTTTATAAAGTTGCCACAAGCCACGGGGTAACCGAGCTATAATACCAGCAAAAATAATTACTGAAACTCCGTTGCCTAAACCTTTATCAGTAATTTCATCACCAAGCCAAGTCAAAAGCATCGTTCCTGCTGTCATAATTATTGCAATTTCAATGTATGTTTGAGGAGTCTGATTTTTAACTAAACCCATTTGAGTTAATGCGTTAAAACCAAGTGTAATTCCCAAACTTTGAATAAAAGCCACAAATAAAGCAAGCCATCTGGTTACTTGATTAGTTTTGCGACGTCCAACCTCACCTTGTTTACCCCACTCTACCAACGTAGGTACAATATCCATCTGCAACAATTGAATAACAATTTGTGCGGTTATATAAGGGGAAACACCTAATGAGAAAATTGAATAATTATCTAGTCCACCACCAGAAACTGTATCCAGCATTGGAACTAAACCAGTTTGTGCAACTTGAGTAATCGCTTTTGCGTTGACACCTGGAACAGTAATATTCGCTCCAATTCGGTATATCAAAAGAATAAAGAGTGTAAAATAAATTTTATTTCTTATTTCTTTATCCTTAAAGGCGTTCTTCAAGGTCGAAAACATTAGATCACCTCAACAGATCCGCCAGCAGCCTCTACTGCTTTTTTAGCAGCGGCGGAAACTTTGTTAATCTTTACGTTTAACTTAACTTTTAACTCACCTTCAGCAAGCAATTTAACGCCTGATAATTCTTTCTTTACCAAACCTTTTTCCTTGAGATTGGCAACAGTAACTTCGCTGCCCTCCTCATACTTGTTCAAGTCATCTAAGTTAATGATTGCATACTCTTTGCGGTTAACGTTCTTAAATCCACGTTTTGGCATGGTTCTGAATAATGGCATTTGACCACCTTCAAAACCTAGACGGGTATGACCGCCTTGACGAGACAATTGTCCCTTTTGGCCACGTCCAGAAGTTTTTCCAAAACCACTTGAAGTACCACGACCAACACGTTTTCTTGTATTGCGTGACCCCTCAGCAGCATGTAATTCATGAAGCTTCATTAATTTGGCACCTCCTCAATTAACTATTTATTAATTTCTTCAACTGAAATCAGGTGGGCGATTTTCATTAATGCCCCACGAGTTGCAGCATTGTCTGGTAAAGTAGCTGTACTATTGATCCTACCTAAACCAAGAGCTTTCACAACTTTTCTTTGGTCAGGCAGACGGTGTGCAGCACTTCTAATTAAAGTAACTTTTAATTCAGTCATTTATCCAGTCTCCCTAATCTAGTTCAGCGTGACGAAGCTTTTCAACATCTTCACTTGTTCTAAGTTTCTTCAATCCATCTATTGTCGCACGAACAACATTAATAGGAGTATTAGAACCAAGTGATTTAGAAGTAACATCCGCAATACCGGCCATATCCATAACGATACGAACGGCACCACCAGCAGCAACACCTGAACCAGCTGGAGCAGGTTTGATCATAATACTGCCTGAGCCATAATGACCGATTACTTCATGAGGAATAGTAGTACCAACCTTAGGAACCTTGATCATATTCTTTTTACCAGCTTCAACGGCCTTACGGATTGCTTCTGGAACTTCTTGAGCTTTACCAGTACCAAAGCCTACACGACCTTTTTTGTCGCCAACAATTACCAGAGCAGCAAATCTCATTCGTTGACCACCTTTGACAACCTTGGTGACACGATTAATTGCTACTAACTGATCTTCAATGTCGTCTTTATTTCTGCGATTATTGCGAGAATCGTTGCGGTTTGCCATGTATTTATCTCCTTTCCTAGAACTCTAATCCGTTTTCACGAGCGGCGTCTGCCAATGCTGAAATACGGCCGTGGTATAAATAACCACTTCTATCAAACACTACGCTAGTAATGTTTTTCGCTTTGGCTGCTTCGGCAATACCTTTACCAACAGCTTGAGCTTGTTCTACTTTAGTCTGATCTTTAGATACAGAATCGTCTAAAGTTGAGGCACTTGCTAGCGTTACACCCGCTACGTCATCAATTAATTGAGCGTAGATGTTTTTGTTTGAACGGAAAACGCTTAAGCGTGGGCGCTCAGCAGTACCAGAAATTTTGCTACGAATACGTTTATGACGCTTTAAGCGCAATTTGTTCTTATCTGGTTTTGAAATCACAATTTCACCTCAAAAATTTATTTACTATTTACCAGTTTTACCTTCCTTACGACGTACATATTCATCAGTATAACGAATACCCTTACCTTTATAAGGCTCTGGTGGACGTACATCGCGAATTTCAGCAGCAAATTGTCCAACATTTTGCTTAGAAATTCCTTCTACTTCAATATCAGTTGCAGAAGTAGCTTTTACTGACACACCTTCTGGTGCAGTCATTACTACAGGGTGAGAATAACCAACATTCAAAGTCAATTTGTTACCTTGTGCTGTAGCACGATAACCAACACCAATTAATTTTAATGTCTTCTTGTAACCATCAACTACACCTTCAACCATTGAAGCAAGATTGGCTCTTTCAGTTCCATGAAGTGCTTTATCACTTTCACTTGAACGAGAAAAGTTAATCTTACCATCTTCTTGTTTAAATGTAATTTTTGGATCAAAATATCTGGTTAGTTCACCCTTAGGTCCTTTAACAGTGATATTGTCACCTTTCTTAGTAACAGTGACACTATCAGGGACTTCAATTGTTTTTAAACCGATACGGCTCATTGATTGCTCTCCTTTCTGTCAGAATTACCAAACATAGGCGATAACTTCGCCACCAACATCTTTTTGTCTTGCTTCTTTATCAGTTATCACACCTGCAGAAGTAGAGACGATGGCGATACCTAAGCCATTAAGTACTTTAGGTAAATTTTCAGCGCTAACATAGTTTCTAAGACCTGGCTTAGAAATTCTCTTTAAACCCGAAATGACACGTTCTCCATCAGGACCATATTTCAAGAAAATCTTAATCATACCCTGTTTATTGTCATCGGTAACTTCGTAATCACGGATGAAGCCTTCGCGTTTCAAAATTTCTGAAATAGATTTTTTAATGTTTGATGCAGGAACTTCAACAGAATTATGTTTTGCCATGTTAGCATTTCTAATTCTAGTCAAGTAGTCTGCGATCGGATCTGTCATGACCATTTATGCTATCCTCCAATCCGTATTACCAACTAGCCTTTTTCAGGCCTGGGATTTGACCTTTGTGAGCTAAATCTTTCAAGCAAATACGGCATAAGCCAAACTTACGATAGACGGAGCGTGGACGACCACATCTCTCGCAACGTGTATATTCACGTGAAGAAAATTTAGCAGGACGATGATTTCTAATTTTTTGTGATGTCTTAGCCATTAATGTCCTCCATTATTTTGCAAACGGCATACCAAATTGACCTAGAAGCTCGCGAGCTTCTTCATCTGTATTGGCAGTAGTAACGATAACAACATCTAAACCCCTAGTTCTATTAACCTTATCAAAGTCAATCTCTGGGAAAATCAATTGTTCCTTAATACCTAAAGTGTAGTTACCACGACCATCAAATGAACGGCTTGATACACCGCGGAAGTCGCGAACACGAGGAAGTGAAACACTGATTAACTTATATAAGAAATCGTACATTCTATCTCCTCTAAGTGTTACCTTAGCACCGATAGACATACCCTCACGCAAGCGGAAATTAGCAATTGACTTTTTGGCTTTGGTAACCAATGGTTTTTGACCTGAGATTAAAGTCAATTCTTCTACAGCTTCGTCTAAGTTTTTAGCATTAGAAACAGCGTCTCCAACACCCATGTTCAAAACTATTTTTTCAATCTTTGGTACTTGCATAACTGAGCTGTAATCAAACTTTTCTTGCAATGCAGGAACAATTTTTTCTTTATATTCTTGAGCTAAATAATTTGCCATTTGTGTCCTCCCTTCTACTACTTAGTTTCTTCTTTTTTGTCATTAGTTTTGCCTTCTGACTTAGCAATGACCTTAACGTTTGATGCATGAATTGAACCTTCAGATTCAACTACACCACCATTAGCGTTAGTCTGAGAAGGTTTTTGATGTTTCTTGATCTTATTAACGCCTTTAACAACTACACGGTTTTTCTTAACGTTAACGGATAAAACAATACCTTCTTTACCTTTGTCTTTTCCGGTAATAACTTTTACTTTGTCACCAGTTTTAACAAACATCAGTGCACCTCACTTATTATAAGACTTCAGGAGCAAGAGAGACGATTTTCATAAAGTCGTGCTCACGTAGCTCACGTGCAACAGGCCCAAAGATACGAGTACCGCGTGGGCTCTTATCTGCATTGATAACTACACCAGCATTTTCATCAAATTTGATGTATGATCCGTCTTCACGACGTGCGCCTGATTTTGTTCTAACAATGACGGCCTTGACAACGTCACCTTTTTTGACAACGCCACCTGGTGTTGCTTGTTTAACAGTTGCAACCACAATATCACCAATGTTACCAGTCTTACGTCTTGATCCACCCAAGACTCTAATAACTAAAAGTTCTCTGGCACCTGAGTTATCAGCAACCTTCAAACGGGATTCATTTTGAATCACTATATAATCCTCCCCTCACTAAATCCGCAAAATTAAACAGATTTTTTAACAATTTTAACTAAACGAAAGCGCTTTGTACGAGATAATGGACGAGTTTCCATGATACGAACAGTATCGCCAACTTTAGCTTCATTTTTATCATCTTGTGCGTAGTATTTCTTTGAATATCTAATACGCTTCTTATAAACAGGGTGATTCTTATAAGTATCAACAACTACAGTGATAGTCTTGTCATTCTTATCAGAAATTACTTGGCCTTGATATACATGACGATGATTTCTTTCGATTGATTCGCTCAAGTTAATAACTCCCTTCCACTAATCTTTTTCCAATGCTTTTTCGCTAAGAATTGTTTTAATTCTAGCAATATTTTTACGAACTTTGCCTAGGCGAGCGGTATTTTCTAATTGACCCGTTGCTTGTTGAAAACGCAAATTAAAGAGTTCTTCTTTATATTGCTTTTCCTTATCTAACATTTGATCAGTGGTTAATGCTCTGATATCTTTAGCCTTCATTAGAATTGCCACCTACTTCCGAACTTTTAGTCACAAATTTACATTTAATTGGTAACTTAGTTGCAGCAAGTCTTAATGCTTCACGAGCTGTTGTTTCACTAACGCCACCAATTTCAAACATAATCTTTTCTCTCTTAACTACAGCTACCCAGCCTGCAGGTGCACCTTTACCAGAACCCATACGTACACCAACACCTTTAGCAGTGTATGACTTTTGAGGAAAAATTCTAATCCAAACCTTACCGCCACGCTTCATGTAGCGAGTCATTGCAACACGAGCAGCTTCGATTTGTTGTGTAGTAATCCAGTGAGATTCAAGGGCTTGTAATCCATATTCACCAAAGGCAATAGTTTTACCACCCTTAGCAGCACCACGCATCTTACCACGAAACTCACGACGGTGTTTTACCCTTTTTGGTACTAGAGGCATTATTTGTTTCCTCCCTTCGCAGCTTTTTCGGGCTTCTTACTTTTAGAAGGTAAGATTTCACCCCGGTTAATCCATACTTGAACACCAATTTCACCATATGTAGTGTAGGCATTTACCCAAGCATAATCAATATCAGCTCTTAAAGTTTGTAATGGAACACGACCTTCTGTGTGCCATTCTCTTCTTGCCATGTCAGCACCGTTTAAACGACCAGATGTTTGTACTCTGATTCCCTTAGCACCGGCACGCATAGTTCTTTGAGTAGCTTGACGAGTAGCACGTCTAAAAGCAATACGAGCTTCAAGTTGACTAGCGATACTTTCAGCTACCAATTTGGCATCAAGATCTGGTTTCTTGATTTCAACAATATTAACGTGGACTTGCTTCTTAGTCAAAGCATTTAATTCTTTTCTCAATGCTTCAACTTCAGAACCACCTTTACCAATTACCATACCTGGTTTAGAAGTATTTATTGATACGTTGATTCTATTAGCTGCACGTTCAATTTCAACAGTAGAAACAGAGGCATTCTTCAACTTCTTATCAATGAATTTTCTGATACGCAGGTCTTCATTTAAGGTTTCTTTGTATCCTCTGTCAGCATACCATTTAGATTCCCAGTCACGAATTACGCCGAGACGAAAACCATTTGGGTTAATTTTCTGACCCATTAATATACCTCCCTTAATCGTTCTTTTCTGACACTACTACAACTACATGACTAGTTCTCTTATTAATAGGAGAAGCCATACCTTTGGCACGTGGTCTAAATCTCTTTAAAGTTGCTCCTTCATTTACGTATGCTTCAGATACATAAAGATTGGCACTTTCAAGATCGTAATTGTGTTCTGCATTTGCAATTGCTGAGCGTAAAACTTTTTCAACGATTGGGGAAGCAGCTCTAGGTGTGAATTGCAAGATTGCCAATGCTTCAGCAACGTCTTTGCCACGAATCAAATCAACGACTAAACGTGCTTTTCTTGGAGCGATACGAACTGTTCTTGCTTCCGCCCTAGCTGAACTAACTTGTTCTGCCATTTAAGTGTTTCTCCTTTCTCTATTTTGCAGTAGCCTTGTCGTCAGATGTCTTATGTCCACGGAAAGTTCTCGTTGGAACAAATTCACCTAACTTATGACCAACCATATCCTCAGTAATATATACTGGAACATGCTTTCTACCATCGTAAACAGCTATAGTCAAACCAACAAAAGAAGGAAAAATAGTTGAACGACGTGACCAAGTTTTAATAACCTGTTTTTTATCTGTATCTGCTTGTGCATCAACTTTCTTTAATAAGGATGCATCAGCAAAAGGACCTTTTTTAATACTACGGCTCATTAAATTACCCTCCTTCTGTTATTTGCTACCTTTACGGTGACGAACAATTAGCTTCTCACTGGCTCTCTTACTATTTCTAGTCTTGATACCACGAGCTTTCTTGCCCCATGGAGTCATTGGTTGTGGACGACCTACAGGAGCTTTACCTTCACCACCACCATGTGGGTGATCGTTAGGGTTCATTACAGAACCACGAGATTGTGGACGTCTGCCTAACCAGCGACTACGTCCAGCTTTACCTAATTGAATTAATGAATGTTGTTCATTACCAACAACACCGATAGTTGCACGACAAACTGATAAAATCTTACGAACTTCACCACTTTGTAATTTAACTAAAGTATATTTACCATCATTACCCAAAACTTGAGCACTGGCCCCAGCACTTCTAACAAGCTGACCACCTTTACCAGGTCTTAATTCAATATTGTGAATTGATGTACCAGTTGGAATGTTCTTTAATGGTAAAGCGTTTCCTGGCTTAATATCTGCATTAGCACCGGATTCTACCACATCACCAACCGTTAAACCTTTAGGTGCTAAGATATAAGCCTTAATACCATCAGTATAGTGAAGAAGCGCAATGTTAGCAGTTCTGTTTGGATCGTATTCGATTGCCTTAACTACGGCTTTAGCGTTATCTTTATTGCGTTTAAAATCAATAATACGGTACTTTTGCTTATGTCCACCACCACGGTGTCTGCTAGTAATATGACCATAAGAGTTACGACCTGCAGTGTGTGATTGTGACTCAAGTAAAGTACGCTCTGGCTTGCTCTTAGTAATTTCAGCAAAGTCAGAAGTAGTCATATTACGGCGACCATTTGTGGTTGGCTTATAAATTTTAATAGCCAATTGACTGACCTCCTATTACTTATTTTCTTCTTTATTATCGTTATCGTCTTTGAAAATTTTGATGTCATTTGAATCTTCAGTTAAGGTGACGATTGCTTTACGTGTCCGAGCAGTTTTACCTGAATAACGACCAACACGCTTATCCTTACCACGGACATTCATGATATTAACTTTTTTGACCTTAACATCAAAAATTTCTTCAACAGCATCACGAACTTGAGTCTTGGTTGCAGTTAAAAGCACGTTGAAAGTGTATTTCTTATCATCCATTAAGTTCGTTGACTTTTCAGTAATGACAGGTCTTAAAATGATATCGTGTGCACTCATTTCGTCGAAGCCCCCTCAACATTCTTTTCTATCTTTTCAATAGCTTCTTTTGTCAAGATTAATTTGTCATAGTTGACAACATCTTCTACATTCAAGCCATTTGCAGTGATAACCTTAACGTTTGGCAAATTCCTAGCTGAGTATTGAATATTTTTATCTTCAGAAACAACTAAAACTTTGCCTTCAACCTTTAAGTCGTCCAAGATTGACTTAAACTCTTTTGTTTTAGGAGCTGACATAGTCAATTGATCTAAAACAATCAAATCTTTATCAATCAATTTTTGGGAAAGAACAGACTTGATAGCCAAGCGCCGTTGCTTTCTTGGCATTGAGTATGCATAAGAACGTGGAGTTGGTCCAAAAACAACACCACCACCGCGCCATTGTGGTGAACGGATAGACCCTTGACGAGCACGTCCAGTACCCTTTTGTTTCCAAGGCTTCTTACCACCACCGCGAACAGCAGATCTATTTTTAACCTTCGAGGTTCCTTGACGTCTGCCAGCTCTTTGTCTGATAATTGCGTCAAAAACTACGCTTTCATTTGGTTTAATACCAAATACTTCATCATTTAAAGTAACTTCACCAGCATCTTTGCCTTTTTGATCAATAACTTTTAAATTAGCCATTCTAGTCCTCCTTCCTATTTATTATTTTTTACAGCAGATCTAACAGTAAGCAATGAATTCTTAGCGCCAGGAACGTTGCCTTTAATTAACAAAACATTCTTATCTGCTACAACTTTTTCAATTACTAAGTTTTCAATGGTAACTTTCTTCATTCCCATGTGACCTGGCAGACGTTTGCCTTTAGGCACACGGTTAATGATTGAACCCATTGAACCAGGAATTCTATGGTATCTTGAACCGTGAGTTTCTGGTCCACGTGATTGGCCCCAACGTTTAATGTTACCTTGGTATCCATGACCTCTTGTAGTACCAGTGACGTCAACTACGTCACCTTCCTTAAATGTGTCCACAGTAACTTCTGAGCCGACTTCATAGTCCTTAAGCTCAACTCCGCGGATTTCACGTATGAAGCGCTTAGGCGAAGTCTTTGCTTTTGCAGCATGACCTTTTTCTGGTTTGTTGCTCAAAACTTCACGCTTATCTTGATATCCTAATTGAACTGCTTCGTAGCCGTCTGATTCAACTGTCTTAACTTGCATAACTACGTTAGGCGTTGCTTCAACAACTGTTACAGGCACGAGGATACCATCTTTAGTGAAGATTTGGGTCATACCAACTTTTCTTCCTAAGATTCCTTTGGTCATGATTACACCTCTTTCTTTTTAAAATTAAAGTTTAATTTCGATGTCAACACCACTTGGTAAATCAAGCTTCATTAAAGAGTCAACAGTTTTAGGTGTTGGATTTAAAATATCGATTAAACGCTTATGCGTACGAATTTCAAATTGTTCACGTGAGTCCTTGTTCATGTGTGGTGAACGCAAAACAGTGAACAATACCCTTTCTGTTGGCAATGGAACTGGACCTGAAATTTCAGCTCCAGTTCTCTTTGCAGTAGCTACAATTTTAGCAGCTGATTCATCGAGAATACCATGTTCGTATGACTTAAGTCTGATACGAATTGATTGACTTGCCATTAAATTACCTCCTCAACGTCTTCTTTAAAAGATGACTAGCTTCCACAAAAATTACCGACACAACCTCTGTGGCAATGCAGCCTGGTGTGCCGCAACCTTTTGTATCAATGCTTTACAACAAAATGTGCTTTAAGGCAGACTATGCCCTAGACACACAAAAAATAGTATAACCGTTTTAAGCTTAATTATCAAGGATTAAAGGAACTTTTTTCATCTTTTAGAATAGAAAAATACAATTTTTATACTTTTTTAAATAAAATCCTTAATTTTATGTTTAAGAAGTCTACTACAAACAGAAAAATTCTCAAATAATTTATTCAGAAACGAAATTTTTGATAAAAAAAGAGCCACTGGCTTTACCAATAGCTCGATTTTTATAGTTAATAACTTGTTTTTATATTATTAATTATTGAAAATTATTCAGCGTTACCGCCACGTTTTTTGATGATATCCTCTTGAATAGACTTAGGAGTTGGTGAGTAATGATCAAAGACCATCGTAAATGTACCACGGCCTTGAGTTGAAGAACGTAAGGTGGTAGCATAACCAAACATTTCTGCCAGAGGAACCATTGAATTCAACACTTTAGCGCCGGCACGATCTTGCATGTTATCCATTGTACCACGACGAGCAGTAATTGAACCCATTACGTCACCTAAGTAATCTTCAGGTGTGATAACTTGAACCTTCATAATAGGTTCAAGGATAACTGCACCAGCCTTAGGTGCAGCATTTCTCAATGCCAATGATGCAGCAACTTTGAAGGCAGCTTCAGAAGAGTCGACTTCGTGGTAACTACCGTCATAAAGTTTAGCTTTTACATCAATCAGTGGGTAACCTGCCAAGATGCCGTTCTTCATAGATTCTTGCAAACCAGCATCAACAGCAGGGATAAATTCACGAGGAACAACACCACCAACAATGGCGTCTTCAAATTCGTAACCTTTTCCTCTTTCATTTGGTGTAAATTCAATCCAAACGTCACCATATTGACCTTTACCACCTGATTGACGCACAAATTTACCTTGTGCTTTAGCAGGCTTAGTGAAGGTTTCACGGTAAGCAACTTGTGGTTCACCAATCTTAGCTTCAACGTGGAATTCACGCTTCATACGTTCAACCATGATTTGCAGGTGTAATTCACCCATTCCGGAAATCAAAGTTTGACCTGTTTCAGCGTTTGTTTCTGCTCTAAAGGTTGGATCCTCTTCAGTTAATTTTTGCAAAGCAACATCAAGTTTGTCACGGTCAGCTTTTGATTCTGGCTCAATTGAAACTTGAATAACCGGATCTGGAACTTCCAAACTTTCCAAAATTAATGGGTGATCAGGATCAGTTAATGAATCACCGGTAGTAGTATTCTTTAAACCGATAGCACCAGCAATATCACCGGAGAATACTTCAGAAATTTCACTTCGTGAGTTAGCATGCATTTGCAACAAACGACCAACACGTTCACGACTATTCTTAGAAGCATTCAAAACATATGAACCTGATTCAAGTGAACCAGTGTAAACACGAATATAAGTCAAACGACCAACAAATGGATCAGTAGCAATCTTAAACGCCAAAGCGGAAAATGGCTTTTCATCTCCAGCAACTAATTCAACTTCTTCACCAGTTTTTGGATCATGAGCAACATAAGGCTTAACATCTAACGGAGATGGTAAGTAATCAACAACACCATCAAGCATCATCTGTACACCCTTGTTCTTAAAAGCTGAGCCTGCAAATACAGGGAAAATCTTCAAGTCCAATGTAGCTTTACGAATAGCAGCTTTTAATTCATCAACGGAAATCTCATCACCATTAAGGTATTTTTCCATGATGTCATCATCAACATCAGCTACTTGTTCAATTAATTCGGAGCGACGTTTTTCAGCTTCTTCTTTGTATTCATCAGGAACAGGAATAGTATCCCATTTGGAGCCAAGCTTATCTTCATCATAAACATCAGCTACCATGTCAAGTAAGTCAATAACACCTTCAAAGCTTTCGGCAGAACCAATTGGCATTTGCACAGCTAGAGCATTGGCATTTAAACGTTCGTGCAAAGACTTAACAGATTTGTCAAAGTCTGCTCCAATCTTATCCATTTTGTTTACAAAAACAATTCGAGGAACACCGTAAGTTTCAGCCTGGCGCCAAACATTTTCAGTTTGAGGTTCCACACCAGCTTGAGCGTCAAGAACAGTTACGGCACCATCAAGAACACGCAAGGAACGTTCAACTTCGATAGTGAAGTCAACGTGTCCAGGGGTATCAATAATGTTAATTCTGTAATCTTTCCATTGTGCAGTAGTAGCTGCAGAAGTAATAGTGATACCACGTTCTTTTTCTTCATCCATCCAGTCCATTTGTGAATCACCCTCATGGGTTTCACCAATTTTATGGATCTTACCAGTGTAATAAAGAATACGCTCTGTTGTGGTAGTCTTACCCGCATCAATATGGGCCATAATACCAATGTTACGTGTTTTTTCTAATGGAAATTCACGCTTATTAGCCATAGATTTTTTCCTTTCCCTAAAAAATTAGAAACGATAGTGTGCAAATGCACGGTTAGCTTCAGCCATACGGTGAACATCTTCACGCTTTTTAACAGCTGAGCCAGTATTGTTTGAAGCATCAATAATTTCGTTAGCCAAGCGTTCATCCATAGTATGTTCATTACGTAAACGAGCGTAAGAAACTAACCATCTTAAACCTAAAGTAGTTCTTCTTTCAGGACGAACTTCAACTGGAATCTGATAGTTTGAACCACCAATACGGCGAGCTCTAACTTCCAAAACAGGCATAATATTATTCATAGCTTCTTCAAAAACATCAAGTGGCTCTTTGCCGGTCTTTTCTTTAACAATGTCAAAAGCATCATAAAGAATGGATGAAGCCTTAGCTCTTTTACCATCGATCATTAAGTGGTTGATCAACTTAGTTACAAGCTTTGAATTATATACTGGATCCGCTAAAATATCTCTTTTAGCTACATGTCCTTTTCTAGGCATTATTTAACTCCTCCTTAATCTTTCTTGGCACCGTATTTGGAACGTCCTTGCTTTCTGCCTTCAACACCAGCAGTATCAAGAGCACCACGAATAATATGGTAACGAACACCAGGAAGGTCCTTTACACGACCACCACGAATTAACACAACAGAGTGTTCCTGTAAATTATGGCCTTCACCTGGAATATAAGCAGTTACTTCAATCAGGTTAGAAAGACGAACACGAGCATACTTCCGCAAAGCTGAGTTTGGCTTCTTTGGTGTCATAGTGCCGACACGAGTTGCAACTCCACGCATTTGGGGCGCTGGGTTAGCTACTAATTCTTTCTTCATACTGTTGTAGCCATAGCTTAAAGCTGGTGACTTTGATTTAGTCGTCTTAGTATGACGGCCTTTTCTTACCAATTGGTTAATGGTTGGCATTAAATTTTCCTCCTAAAAAAATTCATTATTTTGTTCACACATCCAGGAGTTTCTTTTTTAAGTCCCAGATAATCATCAAAATACACATTGACTATTGTACTCGCTTGTCGCAAAAAAGCAAATTATTTTTACTAATTGAAAAGCAGATGATATTTTTTGCGTATTTGATTTAAGCGAGGTAAACAATATGAAATGGATTTTTGGAATCAGCAATTTTTTGATTGGTACATGTCTAGCTTCTCATGCATGTGTAATTATCGAAAGACTCGGCAAAGAAGACTTTATCTTCAGTCGCTCAAAATGCACTAATTGTAATCAACAGCTGTGCTTGTTAGATGAAATACCTTTAATTTCCTATTTAATACTTAAAGGTCGTTGCCGTTATTGTAAAATTCACATCCCCTGTGAATATTTTTTAACAGAATTTTTAGGCGGTTTCGCTTTTTATAAAATTGATTTTAGCAGCATACATGATATTTGTACGGCGATTGTTTTGTTTAGTCTTCTACTAGCTGCTATCAGCGATTATCAGGTTCAGGAATTCGATATTACACTGGTACTGCCTGCACTTGTTATTTCGCTTCAACATATAATGAATAATTTTTATAGAATTAGCACTACTAATCTCATAGAATTTTTACCTATTTTTTTGTTTTTTCTTTTTGAGACAGTTAGAAAAAAATGTGGTAGTGGAGACTTAATAGTCTATCTGATCTTATCTTTCTACTTTAACTCCAAATTCGCCAATTTAACTTTTTTAACTGCTTCAATAGCTCTGCTTATTGTTTTTTTGGGCAGTAAAATGAGCAAAAAGGAGCCTGTTGCATTTATTCCTTTTATTTATATTGGATTAATCATTCAACTTTTGTGCAAATAAAAAGCTGGGATCCATATAAAATGAGATAGCAGCTTTAATAAACTAGTAAAAATAATTTTTTCACGTAAGTATTAGTTATATCTTGCCATCAGGTTTTGAAAACTAGGCAGCAGTACTATGGCTATAACAACTCCGACTACTCCTTGAATTGTATTAGTAAAAAGACTGGCAAGTCCTGCAGCCCAAGTATAAAGAACTGTATTAGTGATAAAATAGCCACCTACCATAAAGAATACTCCTATAGCTCCGGCGATAGCACCTTTGACTAATTGGTTTTTAAAATTCCAGTATTTAAAGACTAAACCAACAAAAAAACCTTCTAAACCGTGAACAACAAGAGAAAAAAGCATAAACTGGCCATATCCACCCAGAAGATCAAGTAAAAACCCGGAAAGACCACCAACTATACCTCCAGCTACAGGACCAAACAAAAGTGCTACTATATAAATAATCGCATCACATAAATTAATATTTCCATGAGTCAAGGGCATAGGAATAATAAAAATTCGACTAACCACAACGTTAATCGCTGTCAGTAATGCCAATAATACAAGTCTCTTTAAAGAAAAATCATTTTCTCTCAACTTCTACATCCCCCCTCATAATTTTTCTGATTATAACATTTTCTAATAAAAATATCACTAATAATTCATAAAATTTCAAGCAAAAAAACTGTTCCGTTAGAAATTTCTAACGGAACAGTTTTTAATTAAATTAGATTATGATTCCTTAGCTTGGTCTGCTTCCTTCATCTTTTTCTCAATATCAGCAATTGAATAAACAGATTTAGGTTTCTTTACATCTGACTCAGGTTCCATATCACGATAAATCGGAAGACCAGTACCAGCTGGAATTATCTTACCAATAATAACATTTTCTTTTAATCCAAGTAGCGGATCATTCTTTCCTCTGATAGAAGCATCAGTTAGAACACGAGTTGTTTCCTGGAAGGAAGCGGCTGACAAGAAACTGTTGGTTTCAAGAGCGGCTTTAGTAATACCCAAAATTACACTTTGTGCAGTTGCAGGAATGCCACCAGAAATAATCACAGCCTTGTTACGTTCCTTAAACTGATTGATATCCATTACCTCACCAGGTAAAAGATCAGTTTCTCCAGGATCGAGCACACGAACTTTTTGCAACATTTGTCTAGTTAATACTTCAACGTGCTTATCTGAAATATCAACACCTTGCATCCTGTATGCTTTTTGGACTTCGACCAAAATATATTCTTCAGTAGTTAATGTATCAGTAACCTGAATTAATTCTTTCGGATCAATAGATCCAAGAGTCAACTTGTCACCGCGATGAACTTCGTCACCCTCAGCAACAGCTACCGAAGCAGTATAAGGCACGCTGTAACTTCTAGTATCGATCTTACCCTTAACAGTAATTTCACGAGTATGTTCAGCAGGATTTTCCTGAATTGAATCAATTACTCCATCTACTTCAGAAATTATCGCACGACCCTTAGGATTACGAGCTTCAAACAATTCTTGCACACGAGGAAGACCTTGCGTAATATCTTCAGCACCGGCAACACCACCATTATGGAAAGTACGTAAAGTAAGCTGAGTACCAGGCTCACCAATAGATTGAGCAGCAACTGTACCAACTGCTTCACCAACTTCGACTTCTTCTCCAGTGGCAAGGTTCATACCGTAACACTTGCGACAAACTCCATGTGGTGTATCACAAGTTAGAATCGAACGGATCTTCACGTTAGTTACACCCGCATCACAAATCTGGTGTGCTAAGTTTTCATCCATCATGACATTGCGACCAACAATTGTAGCACCAGTCTTTGGATCCTTCACTGTTTCGGCAGTAAAGCGACCAAGTAAACGATCATAGAGCGGTTCAATTAATTCGTCACCCTCCATAATTGCATGAACATTAATGCCACGGTCAGTCCCACAGTCATCATCACGAATAATAACATCCTGTGCAACGTCTACTAGACGACGAGTCAAGTAGCCAGACTGAGCAGTCTTTAAGGCGGTATCGGTCATTCCCTTACGAGCACCATGAGTAGACATGAATAACTCTAGAACTGACAAACCTTCCTTAAAGTTAGACGTAACTGGAATTTCGAACAATCCACCGTTTGGTGTAGCCATCAAGCCACGCATACCGGCAAGTTGTGTAAAGTTGGAAATATTACCACGAGCTCCTGAATCGGCCATGATAGTAATAGGATTACGTGGGTCATAAATCTGGGCAATTTCATCTTGAACCTGATCTTTACAATCATTCCAAATGCTAATTACCCGGTCGTGTCTCTCATCTTCAGTGATTAAACCACGTCTAAACTGTTTAGACACAACATCAACTTGTTTATGGGCTTTAGCAACTTTTTCATCTTTATCTTGAATTTCAGGAACATCGGTCATACCGATTGTAATACCAGAAGTAGTTGAACTGGTATAACCTAAAGTCTTTAAGTCATCAAGATATTCAGACGTTCTTTGAACCTTATAATATTTATAAATTGTAGCAATTGAATCAGACAGGAATGATTTTTTAAAAGGTGTAGAAATCAAATCACTTGCGACACTATCAATTTTTTCATGAATATCCTCGCCCGGTTCCAAGAAATACTTGGAAGCAAGTGGGTTATTTAAATTTTCTTCAGTTGGCTCATTAACATAGAAATAGTCATCTGGGAAAATCTGATTGAAGATGATTCGACCATAAGTAGTGACAAAAATACCATGTTCATAACCTTTTGGCCATGCCTTTTCTGGCATCGAGTCAGCTGACATTCCAATAATGGTGTGATAATGAATGTCACCATTATTATATGCAACGGTTGCTTCATCAGGTGAGTTGAAAATCATACCTTCACCTTCACGACCCTTTTCAGCTTGAGTTAACCAATAATTACCCAAAACTATATCTTGAGATGGAGTAACAATTGGCTTGCCGTCCTTAGGAGCCAAAATATGGTGAGCGGCAAGCATTAGCATCCGTGATTCAGCAACAGCTTCGTCAGACAGTGGCACGTGGATAGCCATCTGATCACCATCAAAGTCGGCATTGTAAGCCTCACAGGCAAGAGGGTGCAGACGAATAGATTTGCCCGGCACTAAAACAGGTTCAAAAGCTTGGATACTCAAACGGTGTAAAGTAGGAGCCCGGTTTAATAATACCGTTCTTTCCTTAATCACGTCTTCAAGTACATCCCAGACATCATCATCTTCACGATCAATTTTACGCTTAGCGCTCTTAATATTTGTAGCTATCTTACGTTTAACCAGTTCGTGCATTACAAATGGTTTGAACAATTCGAGAGCCATCGGACGAGGAACACCACATTGATAGAACTTAAGCTTTGGTGAAACGTCAATAACTGAACGGCCTGAATAGTCAACACGCTTACCTAATAAGTTTTGACGGAAACGTCCCTGCTTACCTTTAAGCATGTGTGATAAAGATTTAAGTGGACGATTACCTGGTCCAACTACAGAACGACCACGACGACCATTATCAATCAATGCATCAACGGCTTCTTGCAACATCCGTTTTTCATTTTGCACAATGATATTAGGAGCATTTAAATCAAGTAATCTCTTTAACCTGTTGTTACGGTTTATAACACGCCGGTATAAGTCGTTTAAATCAGAGGTTGCAAACCGACCACCTTCTAGTTGGACCATTGGTCTTAAATCTGGTGGTATAACCGGAACAGCATCAATAACCATCCATTCTGGCTTGTTACCGGAATCTTTAAAGGCATCAAGAATATCAAGTCTTCTGATTGCCCGAGTCCGTTTTTGACCTGTTGCAGTTTCTAATTCTTTCTTTAAATCAGTAACTTCTTTATCTAAATCTACCTTACGGAGCAAATCACGAATTGCTTCAGCCCCCATTTTTGCAGTAAAACGATTGCCATATTTTGCTTTTTGCTCACGATATTCAGCTTCAGTCAAAAGCTGTTTAAATTCAAGGTCAGTATCGCCTGGATCAATTACAATATAAGCCGCAAAATAGATAACTTCTTCAAGAAGTCTGGGAGAAATATCCAAAATAAGTCCCATTCTTGATGGAATACCTTTAAAGTACCAAATATGAGTAACTGGGGCAGCCAATTCAATATGACCCATTCGCTCTCTTCTAACTTTAGAGGAGGTAACTTCAACACCACAGCGATCACAAACGATGCCACGGTATCTCACACCCTTATATTTACCACATGCACATGACCAATCTTTAGTCGGTCCAAAAATTCGTTCGTCAAACAAACCGTCCTTTTCTGGTTTTAAAGTACGGTAATTAATAGTTTCTGGCTTTTTGACTTCACCGTATGACCAGCTACGAATTTTATTCGGAGAGGCAAGACCAATTTGCATGCTTTCAAATTTATTTACGTCGATCAAAAGTTTAACCTCCTACTTATTGAGAAATCTTATTATCATCGTCTGATTGATCTATAGGTACATTAGATTCCTCTGTCTCCGTTTCATCATCTTCGGAATCAGCGGTTTCTTCGGCTAACTTCTTCCGTTGTTGCTCTTCCGCCATCTTGGACAGGGTGTCGATATTCAAATGCTCATTTGAATCATCATCCATGTCACGCAATTCAATTTCTTTATGATTCATATCAAGAACACGTATATCCAGTCCTAATGATTGCAGTTCTTTAACAAGAACGCGGAATGATTCTGGGACACCAGGTTTAGGAATTCTTTCTCCTTTAACAATTGCCTCATATGCTTTTACACGACCAACAACATCGTCTGATTTGTAAGTCAATATTTCCTGCAGAGTATAAGCTGCACCATATGCTTCGAGTGCCCAAACTTCCATTTCACCGAAACGCTGACCACCAAATTGTGCTTTACCTCCAAGAGGTTGTTGAGTAACTAATGAGTATGGCCCAATTGATCGTGCATGAATCTTATCATCAACCATGTGAGTTAATTTCAGATAATGCATTATACCGACAGAAACACGGTTATGGAATGGCTCACCTGTGCGTCCATCATAAAGAACAGTTTTACCATCTTTATCAATACCAGCCTTATGAACTGTGTCCCAAACATCGTCTTCGCTAGCACCATCAAATACTGGTGTTGCTACATGAATACCTAGGTTAGCTGCAGCACGACCAAGGTGCAATTCCAAAAGCTGACCAATATTCATACGTGAAGGAACACCCATTGGGTTCAAACAAATGTCTACTGGAGTACCATCTGGCAAGTATGGCATATCCTCTTCCGGTACAACAGCAGCAACAGTACCTTTGTTACCGTGTCGACCAGACATCTTATCACCGACTTGGATTTTTCTCTTTTGTGCAATATATACACGAACCAATGTATTGACACCTGGAGATAGTTCGTCACCATTTTCTCTGGTATAAACTTTGACATCGCGGACAATACCGCCACCACCGTGAGGAACACGCAGTGATGTATCACGAACTTCACGGGCTTTTTCACCAAAGATAGCATGAAGAAGTCTTTCTTCTGCTGATAGTTCAGTAACACCTTTAGGTGTCACTTTACCAACCAAAATATCTCCGTCATGTACTTCGGCACCTACACGAACAATACCTTGACCATCAAGATCTTTAAGTGCATCTTCACCAACATTTGGCAATTCACGGGTGATTTCTTCAGGCCCAAGCTTAGTGTCTCGAGCTTCTGATTCATAATCTTCAATACTTATTGAAGTATAAACATCATCTTTAACAAGCCTTTCAGAAAGCATGATGGCATCTTCGTAGTTATACATGTTCCATGTCATAAATGCGATAACAGGGTTTTGACCAAGAGCCAGCTCACCATGATCCATTGTCGGACCATTAGCAATAACTTCACCTTCTACAACTTTATCACCCAAGTTAACGTTAGGAGTCTGGTTATATGATTTCGAGTTATTTGAACGACGATATTTTTCAAGTGTATATTTATCTAATGTGCTGTCATCACGTCTAACTCTGATTGTATTGGCATCAACGTATTCAACGGTACCAGCAGCTTTTGCCAAAACAGCAGCTCCTGAATCATGAGCCGCACGATATTCCATACCAGTGCCAACAAGTGAACTATGAGGATTAATCAAAGGTGCAGCTTGTCTTTGCTGGTTAGCTCCCATCAAAGCACGGTTAGAGTCATCGTTTTCCAAAAACGGAATACATGCAGAGGCAACCGAAACAACCTGCTTAGGAATAACGTCCATGTAGTCAATTTTATCTGGACTGACTTCGACGTTATCTTCTTTATGACGTGCTAAAACAAGATCATCTTTAAATGAACCGTCTGGATTAAGTGGAGTATTAGCACCAGCAATAATATAGTTATCTTCAACATCAGCTGTAAGATAATCAATCTTGTTAGTAACTTTGTGTGTCTTCCAGGAAACACGACGGTATGGTGTCTCAATAAAACCGTATTTGTTAATCACTGCATATGTAGCCAGTGAGTTAATCAAACCAATGTTTGGACCTTCAGGAGTTTCAATAGGACATAAACGACCATATTGGGTATAGTGAACATCACGCACTTCGTATCCTGCACGATCACGAGTTAAACCACCAGGCCCTAAAGCTGACATACGACGCTTATGCGTTAATTCTCCTAACGGGTTATGCTGGTCCATAAATTGTGACAATTGTGATGAACCAAAGAATTCTTTGATGCTGGCAACAATCGGCCTAATATTAATCAATTGTTGTGGTGTAACGGTTGAAGGATCCTGAATTGACATTCTTTCTCTTACAACACGTTCCATACGAGCCAAACCAATTCTAAATTGATTCTGCAATAATTCGCCTACACGACGAATACGACGGTTACCAAGGTGATCAATATCATCGGTTGTACCAATTTCATCTTGTAATAGGAAGAAATAATTAATTGATGCCAGAACGTCAGCCGGTGTCAGATATTTAACTTTCTTATCAATATGACCATTAGAAATCAATTTGACAACACGTTCTGGATTTACTTTAGAGTAGACTTTTATTTCTTGTACGTTAATTGGATCAGGTAACACGCCTTCTTGAGATGGCTGGTAAGTAACCATTTTAAAGTCATCACGGTCAAGATACTTTTCAAGTGTGTCCATTACTTCATGAGTCACAACAGTACCTTTTTTCGCAATAATTTCACCAGTATCCGGATCTGCTAGCGTTTCAGCCAAAGTTTGACCATATAAGCGACTCTTTAAAGATAACTTTTTATTAACTTTGTAGCGACCAACAGGTGCTAAATCGTAACGACGTGGATCAAAGAAACGTGCATAAAGAAGTGATCTTGAAGAATCAGTTGTTTTTGGTTCACCAGGACGAAGACGTTCATAAATATCCTTTAACGCTTCAGCTACACGAGAATCAGCGGGGTTTTTATGGACATCCTTATCCAAAGTAAATTGTAATGTATCGCTTTGACCAAAAACATCTAAAATTTCATCATCTGAACCAATTCCAAGAGCTCTGACTAAAACTGTCAGAGGCAATTTACGAGTACGGTCAACGCGAACATAAGATACATTTTTAGCATCAGTTTCATATTCAAGCCAGGCGCCACGGTTAGGAATTACGGTAGTACCAAAGATTTGACGGCCATTTTTATCATAATCACCAGAATAATAGACGCTTGGAGATCTAACCAGCTGAGAAACGATAACTCTTTCAGCACCATTAATAATAAATGAACCGGATTCAGTCATTAAAGGTAAATCACCGAAGAAAACATCCTGAGTTTTGATTTCACCGGTTTTTTGATTAGTTAATTTTAAAGTCACGTGCATCGGAGCAGCATAAGTTGCATCATGGTCACGTGCTTCGTCAACAGTATATTTTGGCTTTTGCAGTTTATAGCCCAAATATTCCAGGGAAAGCTTACCTGAAAAGTCACTAATTGGCATAATATCGTCAAAAACGTCTTTAATACCCTCATCCAAAAACCATTGGTATGATTCGGTTTGAACATCTGTCAAATTAGGCAGATCCAGCACTTCTTTAATGCGGGAAAAGCTACGTCTTGTCCGATGTTTGCCAAAATTCACTACGTGTCCGTTTAACAAGGAGAAAACACCCTTTCTGTCAGAGAAAGCTAATATTACATTTTGATTACAAATTCAAAAAGCCGGAATTTTATGCATAAAAAAGACAAAAACAACAAATGTCGTTTTTGTCCATTATTATTTTGCTGGACAATAGATCAGCAAAATCCTGAAAATCAGCCTTTTAATCACGCACTACTATAACAAACTATTACAAGTGTGTCAATTAATTTACTTCGCTCCTACTAAGTTATTTTCTTTATCAATATCAAATTTTAAATGATTATGACTACAACCAATTTTAAGAATATCGCCACTATTAAGATCACCCTTGATTAACATTGTGGCAATTTCATCCTCAATATCCTTTTGAATTGCACGTCGCAACGGTCTTGCACCCATTTCAGGATTATAACCATCTTTTGCAATTTTATCGAGTGCTGCACGAGAAATTCTTAATTGAACTCCCTGTTTATGCAAGCGATCTATTAGTTTACGAGTTAATAGAGTAACAATTTGACGTAACTGTTTTTGATTGAGTTCATCAAAAATGACTGTTTCGTCTATTCTATTCAAAAACTCAGGTCTAAAGAATTGCTTTAGTGCTTCGCGTACACGATCCTGACGTAATTTTACTTGACTAGTATTATCAGCATTAAATCCTACAGCCTTAGTTTCAAATAGTGAACGGGATCCTAGATTAGAAGTCATAATAATAATAGTATTTTTAAAGTCTATTTTACGTCCTTTGGAATCAGTTAAAAAACCATCTTCCAAAACTTGTAACAGCAAATTAAATACATCTGGATGCGCCTTTTCTACTTCATCAAATAGTATTACAGAATATGGATGACGACGAACTTGCTCAGTCAACTGACCGCCTTCATCATAACCTACATATCCCGGAGCAGAACCAATTAACTTGCTGTTAGCAATTTGATCCATATATTCTGACATATCGATTCTAATTAAATTGTTTTCAGAACCAAATATGGCTGCGGCAATTGCTTTTGCCAATTCAGTTTTACCAACACCTGTCGGTCCTAAAAACAAGAAGGAACCAATTGGTCGATTTTCATCTTTAATGCCGCTGCGACTACGGCGAACTGCCCGACTGACAGCAGAAACAGCTTTTTCCTGACCAATAATCCTCTTATGCAAGTCTTTTTCTAGGTTGGCTAAGTGCTTGGTTTCATCACGATTCATCTGGGTAACTGGAACACCTGTCCAATTCGAAACAACTTTCGCAACATCTTCTGGTTGCACTATGGCATTCTTATTAGTTGCCAAATCGAATTTGGCCGATAGTTCGTCCTGCCTTCTTTGTAAGCTATTTTGTCTTTCCTGGAGTTGTGCAGCCTTTGCAAAGTTTTGATTAACGGCAGCACGATTCTTTTCACTAATAACCTTTTCAATTTGGTCATTAATTTGCAGCAATTGGTTATTCGAGCCTTTTCCTGACTTGATTTTAACGGCAGCACTAGCTTCATCAATTAGATCAATTGCTTTATCCGGTAAGTAACGATCAGAAATGTAGCGGCTTGAAAGATCAACAGCATTTTCTAATGCAGATTGTGATATTTTTACGTGATGAAATTTCTCATACTGTGGCTTCAGACCGTTTAAAATAGCCAGCGTTTCAGTGCGAGAAGGTTCATTTAAACGTACAATTTGAAAACGACGTGCTAATGCTTGATCCTTTTCAACGTATTTTTGATATTCATCAAAAGTTGTGGCACCAATCATTTGAATATCGCCTCTAGCTAAAGATGGCTTTAGAATATTAGCCGCATCAATTGATCCTTCAGCTCCACCTGCTCCAATCAAAGTATGCATTTCATCTACAAAAAGAATGATGTTGCCATTTGCAGTGATTTCTTTAATGATTTTTTTCATTCGGTCTTCAAATTCACCACGGTATTTAGTGCCGGCAACAAGACCACCTAAATCAAGTGATACCACTTGCTTTTTTAATAAATCGTGTGGAACTTTTTTAGCAACAATTGCAGTCGCTATTGCTTCAGCAACAGCGGTTTTGCCAACTCCTGGTTCCCCAATTAAAACTGGATTATTTTTATTTCGCCGAGATAAAATTTCAATTACTCGGGCTACCTCGCGATCACGGCCAATAACTGGATCTATTTCAGCATTTTCAGCCCTCTCGTTTAAATTGACCGAAACCTGATCAAGAGTTGGAGTACTTGAATTTCTACTAGTGCTTTCTTCAGAGCCGTTAAAACTGGACCAATTATTGTCATCAGATTGATCGCCTTCATCCATGTCTTGTTCATCTTCGCCTAAACTGTGTAAAATGTCATTACGCAGACCATCAAGATCAATATTTAAATTGCGCAGTATTACAGACGCCAATATTTGTTCATTGAGCACCATACCTAATAGAATGTGGCAGGTTCTAATTTTAGAGGAACCTTCACGTTCTGCCAAAGTGCCGGCGTATGCCAAAACCATGCTAAGGCGCGGTGACATTTGCATATAACTGGTTTTGCCAGCTGAACCATAGCCTGTATAACGTTCAATTTCTTCACGAATCGCTTTCGGTGTTGCACCCCAAGCCCGCAGATTCTTGCCGGCTTCACCATCAGATTCAATTACCATCGCAAGTAGTACGTGTTCAGTACCAATTAAACGATGATGAAAATTCTGTGCTTGTTCACGTGCAATTTCTAATACTTGATTTGCACTGGTTGTATAAGATTTTTTCATCATTGCACCACCTTTAAAAATGACGTCTATACACTATAAACCTTTTTGACAATTTGTAAAATATTCTGTTTGAAACAGTCTTCACTGTCAAAAAACTTTGAAATCATTATATCAAAGACAGACACATCATGCGAATTTAGATTTTGCTTGGTTAGATATAATTTTTTAGAGCTAATAATTAACAAATTTTTATAAAATATAGCAAATTATTACCAGTTAATTTAATAAAAGGGTCGAGACAAACTGTCATACTGTATACTAGTAGCTTAACTTGAGTAAGACAACTTTTTAAGCTATGAAAAATATTTAAATGTTAATTTGAATTAATCATTCATATTGTTGACAATTCAGTTAAAATTATTACTATTTACTTTATCCTCTATTACACATCCATTTAAATATCTATTCAAATTATTATGTATAAAAAATCCCATTAACATCTGCCAATTAAAAGCAAAATATTAACGGGATAATCACGCACTGATAACTAATTTTTATAAGGTTTCGTATTTTAGAACAATATTTTCAGGAGTAAAGCCAAAATCTTTGATAACTTCAGGACCTTTGCCGCTCTTGCCAAAAGTATCTATTCCCATAACTTGACCTTTCAAGCCTGTGTATTTGTACCAACACATGCTGGCTCCCATTTCTACAGCTAAACGTTTCGTCACTTCAGTTGGTAACACTTTTTCTTGATAACTCCTTGGTTGGTCATCAAAAAGATTCATTGATGGCATGGAAACAATACGGACATCCTGACCTTTTTCACTTAAAATCTTTTTAGCCTCTATAGCCAAAGAAACCTCTGAACCAGTTGCAAGAATAATTCCGTCTGGCATTGTTTTCAGAGAATCTGAAACAATATAACCGCCCTTTTCAACCGGAGCATTTTGGGTTTCATTTAAAACAGGTAGATCCTGACGAGAAGTTACTAATAAAGTTGGTTTATTTGTAGTTCTACCAATTACTTTCCAAGCTGAAAGTGTTTCATTAGCATCTGCTGGCCTAATTACATTTAAATTTGGCATTGCTCTAAAGGATGCTAATTGCTCAATTGGTTCATGAGTTGGCCCATCTTCGCCAACAGCAACTGAATCATGTGAGCTGATAAATATGGAAGGTAGATTCATCAAAGCTGCTAAACGAATTGATGCACGCAAATAATCAGTAAACACTAAAAATGTTGAACAAAATGCTCTATTTCCACCATGAAGATTCATACCATTTATTGCAGCACCCATTCCAAATTCTCGAACGCCAAAGAAGACATTTCTACCCTCTGGATTATTTTTAGTAAAGTCACCACTATTATCTAAATACGTTTTATTGGAACTTGATAAATCAGCCGCACCACCCCAAAACTTAACGTTCTTTTCTGCAACTTGTTGCATAAAGTTTTGACTGGCAACCCTTGTGGAAACTTTATCGCCAGATTTATATGGTGATTTTAAATCACTAACTTCAAGAATATCCGACTTTAGTTCCTGGGCCTGCTTTGGATATTTTAAAGAATAGTTCTTAAAGTTTTTAACCCATTCGTTATAGTTATTCTTTTTTTCGGCAACGGCCTTGTCAAAACAGTCATAGATATCGTCAGTAAACTCAAAGGGCTCAGAAGTCCAGTTAAAAAACTGACGCATTTTTAATACATTCTCTTTGCCTAGAGCTGAACCATGAACTTTATTGGTACCAGCCTGAGGACTGCCATATCCAATAGTAGTTTTGATTTCAATTAGAGAAGGTTTATCTGTTTGTTGTGCCTGATGAATTGCAGCAACAATAGCAGCAACATCCGTGTCTCCATCCTCTACTTTTAAATAATCCCAGTTAGCAGCTTCGAAACGTTGCTTGACATTCTCATTGGTACTTAAACTAAGAGGACCATCAAGAGAGACATTATTGGAGTCATAAAGGACAATTAATTTCGACAAACCTTTATCACCTGCTAAATTAATTGCTTCTTCACTTAAACCCTCCATTAAATCTCCATCACCAATAATTGTGTAGGTATAATGATCAATAATTGGAAAATCTGGTTTATTATAAATAGATGCTAAATGTTTTTCAGCCATTGCCATACCCACAGACATTGCAAGTCCCTGAGCTAGCGGTCCAGTAGTAGCATCGACTCCAGCAGTATGGCCCTTTTCCGGATGACCAGGTGTCTTTGAACCTAATTGCCTAAACTTCTTAAGATCAGAAACTGTTAGCCCAAAATGATTAAAATATAACAAGCTATATAAAAGTGCAGAACCGTGTCCGGCAGAAAGAACAAAACGATCTCGATTTAACCACTCTGGATCATCAGGATTAAAGTTCATTACTTTCTCCCATAACCCATAGGCCATTGGAGCTGCATCAATTGCAATACCAGGATGTCCGCTATTAGCCTTCTGAATCATATCAGTACTTAAGAAACGTAAAGCGTTAACAGCTTGCATTTCTTCATTATTCATATTTATAACCTCATTCAAATAATAAAAATCTTATATGGTTTAATAACGTCTTTAAAATTTATTTCTCAGTTTTCTTTACTTCCTGAGTTTTTGCTGGTTTCATCAATAAACTGCAAATAATTACGACTACAAGGAAGCCAATAATTCCACAGGTAACTACTGTGGCACCAAAGTGACCTAAGTTGCCAAGCAATATTCCTGGAATAAGGTAATCAGTGTCAGCAAAAGTTGAAGCGGCCATCTTTAAATTACCTAAAACTGGCAAAATATAAAGTGGTAACCAGCTGATTAGTAAACTATTAACAATTGCACCTAAAATTGCTCCACGTCGACCACCTTTTGAGTTGCCATAAATAGCTGCAGCGGCACCACAGAAGAAGTGTCCAACAACACCTGGAATAATAACAACTGTGTGCATTGCGACCATAGCGAACATACTCAAAGTACCAACGATAAAACTAACAAAGAAACCTAAAAGGACAGCGTTTGGTGCAAATGGAAAAATAATTGGTACATCAAGTGCCGGTTTGGAATTGGGCACAACCTTTTTTGCTATTCCTTGGAATGCAGGTACTATTTCGGCCAAAATCATTCTTACCCCTTGTAAAACAACTGCAAAACCTGCTGCAAAAGTACCAGCCTGAACAATTGCAAAAATAATAGAATTTGTGCCGTTGCTTAATTTTGTTTCAACAAAATGTGGGCCTGCAATAATTGCTAAAATTATATAAACTATTGACATTACAATAGTAATTGAAACTGTAGAATCTCTCAGAAATCCAAGTGATTTAGGAATTTTTATATCTTCTGTACTATGCTTTTTATTTCCAAACCATTTACCTACATATCCAGAAATTGCATATCCGATATTGCCAGTATGACCCATGGCCAAATTATCAGAGTGTGTTATTTCACGCATGAATGGTTGACAAATAGCGGGGGTTATCGTAAGTAAAGTTCCTTCAAAAATTCCACCAAGTATAATTGTTTTCCAGTCATCTTTCATGCCGGCACTAAGTAAAATTACTGCTGTTAAACACGACACATAAAGCATTGCCTGTCCTGTTAAAAAGATGTATTTAAATTTGGTAAATCTTGCGAGCAAAACATTTACTATCATTCCAACTAACATTATCAGTGCTGTTATAGAGCCGTATTTGACCAAAGCAATAGCTACAACAGCTTCGTTACTTGGTACAACGCCTTGCACACCTAGAGCAAACTTAAACATTTTTGCAAAAGGCACTAAAGCGTTGCTTAAAATAGTTGATCCGCCTGTTAAAATCAAAAAACCGGCAAATGTTTTAATAGTTCCTTGAATTGTTTCTGTTGCGCTCTTTTTCTGCAAAAGCAATCCAATCATTGCAATTAACCCTACTAACAAGGCAGGTGTAGTTGCAATACTTTCAAATAGATTTAAAATTCCATTCATATTTAATACTCCAATATCATATTTATCGATCAAACAAAATATCAAAATTCATTTCTATCATTTCCTAATCAATCGTGAGCAATTCCTTCATGATCGAGAATTGAATTAACTTTCTCTTTCAATTCATCCGCATCAATTAAACTTTTTAAAACAACAACTTTTTCTTTAGGTAAATTTCCTGCAGAAGTTTCGAGCGTTGGATCTATAAAAAAGTAATCGGCTTGATCTTCAGTGGCACTACCAACATCTCCATGATCTACTTTGATATCGTCCTTAACATTTTCTTCTTCTAAAAGATTTTGAATGTTCATTTGCACCATGAAGCTACTACCTAGCCCCGACTGACAAAGTGCTTCAAATTTCATAATTTTTCTCCTAACTTTTTAAGATGTTTAAAATTTCATCAACTGTCGTTGCATTCAGGATTTTATTAACTTTTTCACTATTCATTAAAACTGTTAACAAGCTTTTGATAACTTCCAAATGACTTGTACTATCTGTAGCGGCAAGTACAAACCAAAGTTTTATTGGATGATCTTTATTTATCAAATTTATTTCTTGATTTGTTTTAAGCAATGATAATCCAATTTTTTTAACACTCTTGTTTGGTCTAGAATGCGCTAAAGCAATTTCGGGACCAATATTTATATACGGGCCTTTTTCTAGTACAACATTTATCATGTCTTGAACATATGCTTTTTCAATTGTTTCGTTATCAATTAAAGGCTTAGCAGCAATTTTAATTGCTGTTTGCCAGTCCATATCATCTCCATTTAAAACTTGAATTGTTTTCTTATTTAGTTGTTCAAATTTCACATAATCACCTCGAAATCCTGACAAAATAATGGTAAGCGATTTCAAAAATATCAAAAAGTGCAATTATGTGACTTGCTATAGTGCAAAAATTGCACTAGCATAAACAATGTCAGATTACAGTAGTGAGGATTAATTTTGAAATTCACAAGTACTAGACATGGAAATGAAATTATTAATGAACTGATTAAGTCTAAATCCATAACCTCTTTAGAAACTTTGAAAGATCATTTAAATCTTTCACGGCGTAGTATTTTTTATGCAATTAAAAAATTAAATAATGAGTTGGATGAAAAAGGTTTAGACCCTATTGAAAATATTCGAGGTGTTGGTTATCAATTAACAGAAGATACTCGTAAAAAAATTTTAGATTTGAATGCTCGAAGAAGCCTTCCTATAAATTTTTTTGATTTTTTTGCAAACTATTTTAAATTCAAAGACTTAATGCAAAAAGACAGAATCAAATTAATGCAATTCTGTCTAATTTCACGAAAACAAACTTCCTTAAATGATTTAGCATCATATTTTAATGTCAGTAAAAATACAGTAATCAAAGATTTAAGAAAAATAAAAAAAGAGCTGCCAATTTCGCTAAAACTAACGAATGGACAGCATGGTAAATTTATTACTGGCGATGAAATAGCTTGTCGTCAATGGGTCTTTGAGAATTTTCATCAATTGTTAGATTTAATTTCGCCATACACAAAATTTATAAAAAATAAATGGTTTGTATATCAACTAAAACTACTAGAAAAAATCACTGGCAATTATTTTACAGATGAGTCAATTTTAATTTTAAGCAATTTTATCGGTTGGGACTTTGAACGCATATTAAGTCGACCCAACTGCCTCCTCCATATAGTTACTGACAAAGATAATTATTCACTAACTTATACATGGGCAAAGAGTTTACTAAACGACTTAAAAATAGATTCAAAAGCTGAAGCTGCTTTTTTAGCAGAAATAGTTAATACAAAGGCTTTCCAACACATTAATGAAGATAATCCTATGATTGAAAAGATCAAACCCATTTCTAAGCAAATTATTCAGAGATTTAACGAAATCGCCGGTGTTAATCTATCTTTTTATGACAATTCACTGAACATTAAATTAACTATTCATCTTGTTTCAACTTATTATCGTGTTAAATATAGGATAAAATACCGTAATCCACTAGTTCATCAAATTAAAACGACTTATAATGAAACTTTTGAAATAGTTAAGCTTGCCATTTTACCCTTTAACAAATTTACTAAATCTATGTTATCGGACGATGAAATTGCTTTAATTACAGTTTATTTTTGTGGTGCCCTTAGAAATTTAGATTATAAACTAAAGCAAAGGGAAAATGTTATGGTAATTTGTTCAAGCGGAATAGGAACTTCAGAGCTCTTGATTTCCCAACTCCGTAGCCGCTATCCTAATATTAACTTTACGGGTCCATTCAATATTTTTGAATATGAAAATTCGTCTTTTCAAAATGTAAAACTAGTTATAAGTACCATAAAAATCAGTAAAAATTTAGAAAATATACCAGTAATCACAGTTCCAGTAATATTAAGTGAAACTGACTTACGAGAAATTGAGAGTAAATTGCAAGAGGTTGGACTTGCTACAAATGAGAGCATCAGCAGCATCAATCCAACAACTATAATTGATATAGTAGCAAGCCATGCTAGAATTTTTGATCCCAAGGGGCTCGAAAATGACCTACGTTTATACATCACAAATAGCACTAAACTGAAGTTAAAAGAAGACAATTTACCCGAAGGTGAATATACTTTTGATGTTATTAGCAATTCTGTAAGATGGCAGGAAGCTATCCAACTTTCATTATCAAAATTACTTCAGAAAAATGTGATTAACCAAAATTACATTGATACTATAATTTCGTTAACTCAGAAAAATGGTGACTACATGGCTATTGGTAAAGGAGTTTTCTTAGCACATGCTACTCCCAAAGCAGGTGTCAATAGTTTAGGATTTAGTTATACTTTGTTTAAAAGGCCGTTTAAAATTTATAAAAAAGAAATCAAATTAGTAGTCGGAATTGCTCCAGTTGATAATAAAGCTCATCTAAAAATATTAAGTCAATTATTACAACAAACAAGAAGTGAAAACTGGTTAAAACAACTAAATGAAATTACAACACCGATGGAATTAAAAAAGCATACACTAATATTTTGAATCTCAAATACAAACAAAATATCTGGTGTAGCTTAAAGCTCATTATGTGATAATCGGGAAAACAGGTCTTGAACTCTGCTCTTAAAAATACCTTTATATCAACGTTTATAGCAATAGTTTCGACATATGAAGTCGATTTTAGCCTTCCATATAACGTTCAAATTCTGTCACTGTCTCCTGTTCACTCTGTTTTGTTACGTGCGTGTATACATCCATGGTCGTTTTAATTGAGGAATGGCCTAGTCTTTTTTGAACTTCTTTCATTGATGCACCAGAATCAAATAGTAGGGATGCATGAGTATGTCTAAATCCGTGTGAAGTAATATGTCTTAATTTACCAAACTCACATATCTTATTGTTCCAATCAGTAGTCTTCGTTGGCTGATATGGCTTATTCTGGTAAGTCGCGAATAGTAAGTTATCCGTATTTATAAAATTATAACCTATCTTCAGCATTTCTTTTTGCTGTCTTGTTCGCCACTCTTTTAAGACCACCATGGCTTGTTTATCCATGTGAATGGTTCTAATACTCGTCCTGGTCTTAGGTGTAGAAATATACAAGCGATTCTCTAAACCTCTACTTACCGACCTATCTATTCTAATTGTGCTATGTAGAAAATCTACTCTATTCCATTTTAAAGCCAAAGCCTCGCCTTTACGCATCCCTGAATAGGCCAATAATCTAAAAAATACGTAATATTGAAACTTTACCTTCTTAGCACATTCAAGATATTCTTTCAATTCTTCTTTGGAATAGAAATTGTCAAATTCCTTTGGTTGCTCAATATACTTAGGTCTGACAACTTTTTTCATTGGGTTCTTATCAATTAATTCAAGATCAACTGCATAATTAAGCATACGGGATGCATAGCGAATATATCTTTTATATGCCTTAGGGGCAATTTCAAACCATTTATTTACCGCATTTTGGCACTGAAAAATGGTAAGCTTATCAATATAAATATTACCTAAGTCCTTAAGAATATGGTTATTGAAAATCATTAATGCAGTTGCATAGGTACTTTCCTTAACCGTGGTTTTATAGGTCTTAGCCCATAATTTAAACAGGTCTTTAATGGTGTACTTTCTATTGGTTAACGGTTCATATTCACCATTAAGGACTTTTATTTTGTATTCATAGTAAGACTTTTCTGCTGCATCCCTGCTCTTAAAGCCTTGCTTTTTTATTTGGATAGTTTGGCCAGTTGCCTCATTCTTTCCTACATAAATATTAAATCCGTATCTACATTGACCACTAGGTGTGGTGTACTCTTTAATTTCATTATTCATGTTTAATTAATTCCCTTCTAAACATTAGAAGGCGTGCAAGTGAACTAATCTTAAATATTTAACATGTTAATTTGGATTTATGCAGTATCATTTAGCAACTAACTTACTTAAAGAAATTAGTAATTAGTTTTATTAAAATCTATAAATGGTTCTCCATCTTCATCTATAAAAATATGTTCATTGATAAAATCCTGCCTTTTTTGTAAAAGCTCTTTTGGTGATTCTATCCATTCTTTACCATCTTTTTGATCCTTATCGTCTCTCTCTAACTTAAGTAATTTAGTAGCAAGCGCATCCCTGAGAGCATCTAATATATCCTCTTTAGTAGCATCTAAAGGTTTAGTGATTAACCATTTAACCGCAATACTATTAAAGATAAACGAGAAGTTTTTATTCCAAAAATCAATATTATTAATTTCTTTTTCGGATAACAGATTAAATCTTGGTTCATCATATGGCAATAAGCCTTTAGCTATACAAATCAAATCTACGTTGTATGAAATTTTGGAGATTTTCATACTATAACTTAAAGAACTTTTCTTAGATTCAGAGATATAACTATTTTTTAAGACTTCTAGAATTTCCTTTTTGCTATATGCACCCAGTATGTAAGAAACTGATACATTGAAAAAATTCGATAATTTTTCCAATATTTCTTTATTTGGCATTCTCTCGTTGTTTTCATAATTGCTAATAGCTTGTCGAGTAAGCCCAGTCGCTTTAGCTAGGTCACCTTGGCTCACTTTATTTAACTGACGTAATTCTTTTATACGAATTTTGCTATTCATGGTTGTCTCCTTTAAGGCAATTTTACATTTATGTGCATTTTGTAGCAACATTTTTGTTAATAGCCACATTTTTGTTGACAAGATAATAGGAATGCCTTATGATTCTTTTGTAAACAAATTTGTTGCTAAGGAGGAAACCATGAAGTTAACAGAAAAACAGATTTTGGCACTTAAACGTAAACGAGGAGAAAAAAATTTAAGTATTAAAGAACTAGCAAAACAAGTTGGTGTTAGTCGATGGACTATCAGTCGAATTATTAAGAGTCAACCAAATTTGTCCTCTACTACTATCGAAAAAGTAAAGGATTGGCTAATTGAACAATACACTACAATCAAATAGGAGAAAAGCTATGGAAAGAAAAATTAAAGTAACCAGTGAATTCGACAATAAGTTTATTCAAATGGCAACAGAAAGCTTGGATATTTTTAATTGTCTGACTATTCTTTCAGACAAAATAACTGAAATAGAAAG